>JBBQYD010000174.1:0-9670 GCA_038209025.1 Verrucomicrobiota bacterium
CAGGGCGGCACCCTGCTGTTGAACACGCCGTTCAGCACCGAGCAAATCTGGTCCCGGCTGCCCACCCCGATGCAGCAAACGTTGCTCGACAAAAAGGCCCGGCTCTTTGTGATCGATGCCACCAAGGTGGCCCGGGATAGCGGCATGGGCGGACGCATCAATACCATCATGCAGGTCTGCTTCTTCGCGCTCTCCGGCGTGCTGCCAAAGGAGGAAGCCGTCGAGGCCATCAAAGAGTCCATTCGCAAGACCTACGGCAAGAAGGGCGAGGAAATCGTGCAGATGAACCTCAAAGCCGTGGATAATACCCTGGCGCACCTGCACGAAGTGCCGATGACCAGCAAGGTGAACGGCACCGGCGGTTTCCTGCCGGCGATCACCTCGAATGCTCCCGAATACGTTCGCACCGTCCTTGGCAAACTGGCCGCGGGGCAGGGCGACGATCTGCCGGTTAGCGCGTTCTCCTGCGATGGCACCTTCCCGACCGCCACCGCGCAGTATGAGAAGCGCAATTTGGCGCTTGACATTCCCGTGTGGGACGAGGCGGTTTGCATCCAATGCATGAAGTGCGTGGCCATTTGCCCGCACGCCACCATCCGCGCGAAAGTGTATGACCCGAAGGAGTTGGTGAACGCGCCCGCAACCTTCAAGGCCACCGACGCGCGCGCGCCCGAGTGGAAGGGCCTGAAATGGAGCCTCCAGGTGGCGGCCGAAGATTGCACTGGCTGCACCCTTTGCGTGGAGGTATGTCCCGCGCGCAATAAGAGTGAAGTCAAGCTCAAGGCGATCAACATGCGTCCGCAAGCGCCCTTGCGCGACCAGGAAGTCGCCAACTGGGATTTCTTCCTCAAGTTGCCCGAGTTCGACCGTCGCAAGCTCAAGACGGGCACGCTTCGCCAGCAGCAGGTCATGCGCCCGCTGTTCGAATTCTCCGGCGCGTGCGCCGGTTGCGGCGAAACGCCTTACATCAAGATGCTGACGCAACTGTTCGGCGACCGCGCCATCATTGCCAACGCGACGGGCTGTTCCTCGATCTACGGGGGCAACCTGCCCACCACGCCTTACGCCACGGATGCGGCGGGCCGCGGCCCGACCTGGTGCAATTCACTCTTTGAAGACAACGCGGAATTCGGCCTGGGCTTCCGGGTCTCCGTGGATAAACAGCAGGAGTTTGCCGGGGAGTTGGTGAAGAAGCTGGCGGCGGTGATCGGCCAGGACCTGGCTGATGGCATTCTTAACGCCGACCAGTCCAGCGAATCCGGAATCTACGACCAACGCGAACGCGTGGAAGCGCTGAAACAGAAGATTCTGAAGCTTGAGGGCAGCGAGGCCAAGCTGTTGCTGGCGCTGGCGGATAAATTGGTGCGCAAGAGCGTCTGGATTCTGGGCGGCGACGGCTGGGCCTACGATATCGGGTATGGCGGCCTCGACCATGTGCTGGCCTCGGGCCGGGACGTGAACGTGCTGGTCATGGACACCGAAGTTTATTCCAACACCGGCGGCCAGTGTTCGAAATCCACCCCGCGTGGGGCGGTGGCCAAGTTTGCCGCGGGCGGCAAACCGATTGGCAAGAAGGACCTCGGCCTCATCGCCATGACCTACGGGCATATCTATGTGGCCAGCGTGGCCATGGGCTACAAGGACGAACACACGCTCAAGGCCTTTATCGAAGCCGAGTCCTATCCGGGACCCTCTTTGATCATTGCCTACAGCCATTGTATCGCGCACGGCATCAACCTTGATGCCGGGGTGGGCGCCCGGCAGCAAAAGCTGGCGGTCGAATCCGGCCAATGGCTGCTTTACCGCTTTGACCCGCGCCGCACTGATCGTGGCGAGAATCCTCTGCAACTGGATTCCGGCGCGCCCAAGACGAAGGTGCTGGACTACTTGATGTCGGAAAACCGCTTCAAGATGCTGACCAAGAGCAAGCCCGAGGACGCGAAGAAGTTCTTCGCCCAGGCCCAGGTGGATGTGGAACGTCGCTGGAAGTATTACCAGTTCCTGGCGGGCCACGATCCCAAGACCACGGCCCAGGCCGCGCCCAAGCCCGTGTCGTCGGTCGATCAACAACCCTAACCAGAGCAGCTCTGCCCCGGTCCTTTCCCGTCATCCGGGAAAGGGCGGGGCGGGGGCTAAACCGCTGAACTAACTTAAAACGAATCAGGTTTATGGATCTTTCTACCAAATATCTCGGTCTCAATCTCCGCACCCCGCTTGTGCCAGCCGCCTCCCCGATGTCCGAGGAGGTCGGTGCCATCAAGGAAATGGAAGACTCCGGCGCGTCCGCCGTCGTGCTCTACTCGCTCTTTGAAGAGCAGCTCCGGCAGGACTCTGCGGAACTCGCCCGCAATATGGAGCAGGGCACCGAAAGCTTCGCCGAAGCCCTTTCGTATTTTCCCGAGCCCGAAGAGTTTCGCCTGGGCCCCGAGGAATACCTCCAGCACATTGCCAAGGCCAAAGAGGCGGTCAAAATCCCGATCATCGCGAGCTTGAACGGGTCATCCACCGGCGGTTGGACCCAGTACGCCAAAGCCATTCAACAGGCCGGCGCGGATGCTCTCGAACTGAACATCTACTACATCCCCACGGACATGAATCTGACGTCCGTGCAAATCGAGCAGACCTACCTGGACATTCTGCGCGCCGTAAAATCCGTGATCACCATCCCGGTGGCGGTCAAGCTGAGCCCGTTCTTCACGAACTTCGCGAACATGGCGAAGCGGTTGGACCAGGCGGGCGCCAACGGTCTGGTGCTCTTCAATCGTTTTTACCAGCCGGATATCGACCTCGAAAGCCTGGAAGTGAAGCCGAATATCCTGCTGAGCACGCCGATGGCCATGCGCGTGCCGCTGCGCTGGATCGCTCTGCTGTTCGGCAAACTGCGCGCCAACCTGGCCGCCACCAGCGGCATTCATCGCGCATCGGACGTCCTTAAAATGCTCATGGCCGGTTCGGATGTCACGATGCTCTGCTCGACCTTGCTTCGGCACGGCCCGCGGCAGATCGGGGTGATCGAACGTGACCTGATTGCCTGGATGGAAGAGCATGAATATGAATCGGTGACGCAGCTTAAGGGCAGCTTGAGCCAGAAGAACTGCGCGGATCCCAGCGCCTTCGAGCGCGCCCAATACATGAAGGCGCTCTCACAATTCCCGGCCTCGCGGGTTTGACCCAGGGCGCGGGGATGCGGTTCACCCCGCAGCCCCGCCTGGTTTAAATTTGAAGCACGGCCTGGCTGGGGGCAGCCAGGCCGTTTGATTTCCTGGTTGGAAAAAAAGAAACCCGCGTCTTTGGGCGCGGGCAAAGGGAGGCGGGGTGGGTTCCGGCTTAGAAAACTTCCGCTTTAATGCCGGTTACCTGGCGGACTGTGCTGGCAATCCGCGACAGCACTTTCAGCGGCAAATGGCTCGTCTGGGAGCTGATGGAGGGCCGGTTTGCCGAGTAAATTTGAACCATGGCAATCTGAGCTCCGGCCTGTTTCAGGTCGCGCAGGCGGTTGGCGTATTGGTCAATCTCTTCCAAAGGCGGTTCTTCGCCATTGATGGAGGGGAAGAGACTCTGAATGATGATCGGGTGATTTCGGCTGAACTGCAAAATGTTCCCCAGGATGTGGTCCAAGGGCACTTCCGACCGGTTCACCTTGTTGATATAGGCTTGCGTGCCGCCGTCCAGTTTTGCCCACACCTCGTCACTGCGCGTAAAATACTTCAACCCCTGCTGAACGGGTGGGAGATCCAAGCCTGTGCCGTTGGTCATCAGCACCAGTTTGAAGAAGGCAAAACCACACAGCGCGCGCACGTGGACGATAGCTTGCAGTGCTTCGGCAAATTTCGGGCACAAGGTGGGTTCGCCGTCCCCGCTGATGGCCACATGCCGCAATTGGAGCAATTCATCGGGCAAATGCCGGTACCAGGGACGTTCCCGCAAGCGGCCGTCCCGCACGTAAGCCAGGGTTTGTTTCAGTTCCGCAGCCAGCACCTCGACGTCCAGTTGCTCGATGGAGTCATGGCCGTTGCGATGCACCTCGCAATAGAGGCAACGGAAATTGCAGGATTTGTCGGGGTTCAAGTTGACCCCCACAGCCAGGCCGCGCGCGCGGGCGGACACCACTACATAAACGTAGCGGTTATCCAGATAATCCCGGGGCGAACCGAAAGCGCCTTCCTGAGAGCCATCACCGCGAACAGGACCCCGCTTTTGATACTCCCCGGAATGAGACACTCCGTTCAACTTGGCAGTTGCTTCTTCCACAATAACACCACTATCTTAGGCGCCTCGCCACTTTTGCTCTACACTGCCATTGCTAAAAAATGCACATTTTTTGTGCAGTTCAGCGCCTGGAATATTTACTTCTCTCGCCGGTACGGGCACTCTGGTGAGCGTATGACACTTTCGACCGCACAGTTTAAACAGGCGGCCTTGGTCGGCGCGCTGCGCAACTGTAAGTTGTTTGCGGGCTTGGCGGTGAATGATCTTCAGGCCATCTCCGAGATTGTCGTGATCAAGTCTTTGGACAAGGGCGAGTGGCTCTTCCGTGAGGGCGATCGAGCGCGCGGTTTCTACGTGGTGCAGAAGGGCGCCGTTAACGTGCATCGCGTCAATTCCATCGGCAAAGAGCAGGTCATTCACATTTTCCGCGCCGGGGAATCCTTTGCCGAAGCCACGCTGGCCACCGATAGCGGTTACCCCGCTGACGGCCGCGCCATCGAGTCTTCCCAAGTGCTTCTGATGCAGAAGGATGGGTTCCTGGCTTTACTCCGGCGACAGCCGGAACTGGCGCTCAGAATGCTCGCCGCCATGAGCGTCCATCTCCGCGTGCTTCTCGGTCAATTGGAGGACCTCACTTTGAAGGACGTAGAAACCCGGCTGGCCAACTGGCTGGTGAAGCGTTGTCCCGATCCCTCCTCCCTGAAACCGGCGCGCATTGAACTGAAAACCACCAAGCGCGTGCTCGCCGCCGAATTGGGAACTGTCAGTGAAACCCTTTCCCGCACGCTGGCCAAATTTCGCGATCAAAACCTGGTGGCTGTCAAAGGGAAAGAGTTGATTGTCACCAACCCCGCGGGCCTGCGCGCGTTGCTCCTGCGGAACCTCGGCGAATAGTTGGTTCCGGGCAGGCGTCTAATCGGACATGGCGGCATGGTTGCCAGGGAAACGAGGCCGGGCGGCCGGAACCCGGGCCGTGGGCGGGGAGGTGAAGTTCACCGGGTTTTGGCTGGTCTGGCCCAAAAAATGAGCGGAACGGCAAAAAATGGTTACAATTGGCCAATTCCAGAGAAGCGATGAGGGCCAAAAAGCTTTATTTCTTCTGTTAACGACAGCGCAAAAAATGATTATACCACAAAGAAATCACTGGAAATTGAAGAGTGTTTCTTTGCCGCGCCTGTTCCAATACTTTTCGGCTGGCAGGGCAAACCCGGGAACGGCTTTCACGGGGCCAAGCCTGTCAATCGGAAGAACGAAGCAGTTAAACCAATCAAAAGAGACAGTATGAAGAGACTCGTTACGCTAATTGTCGCCTGCGCGGTCATTGCGACTGTGTCGGCGAGCGCCGCGGATGGCAAGGCCCTGTATGAGGAACATTGCGCCAAGTGCCATGGCAAAGATGGCAAAGGCCAGACCACCATGGGCAAGAAATCCGGCGCGAAAGACTACACGGATGCCAAAGTCCAGGAGGCGGTTACCGATGCCGCAGGACTCAAGGCCGTCAAGGAGGGTTATAAGAACGCCGACGGCAAAGTGCTTATGAAGCCCGCTGAAGGTATGTCCGATGAGGATGCCAAGGCGGTTATGGCTTACCTGCGCACCTTCAAAGGCAAGAAATAGTCAGTAGTTACAGGCGCTTGCAGGCGCTCATTCAACCCCGGGCCGGGCGATGCCAAAGCCGGCCCGGGGGAAGTTCGTGCTTGCGCTTAACCGTTAACACCCGACCGCCCGAACCGCTTTATGTCCGCCACTCCCGGCAATCAACCCGCGTCCGGCCAGCCCAGCCCCTCGCTACTAAGAAACTGGCTTAGCCTTAGCGGCATCATGCTGGCCATCGGTGGCCTGTTTTCGTTCCTGCTGCTGGTCGTGCTGGACGCCACCTCCAAACACTCCAATCCATACGTAGGCATACTAACGTATATGGTGGCGCCCGGTTTTATCGTTGGCGGCATCTTGGTGTTCCTGCTTGGGATTTGGCTTCGGCGTCGCAAGCTTGGAAAAGAGCGAGGCAGCCTGCCGCCGCTCAAGATTGATTTCAGCCTACCGGAGAACCGCAAGGCATTCGGCATCTTTCTGGCCCTGGCGACCTTCTTTCTGCTGCTCTCCGCCATTGGCAGTTATCAGACCTACCATTTCACCGAATCGGTTCAGTTCTGCGGTGAAAGCTGCCATACGGTGATGCAACCCGAATTGGTGACTTACCTGCAGGGACCCCATGCGCGGGTTAGCTGCGCTGAGTGTCACATCGGCAAAGGGGCTGGCTGGTGGGTCAAATCCAAGCTCTCGGGAACCTACCAGGTGTATGCCACCGTGCTTAACAAGTATCCCCGTCCGGTGCCCACGCCTATCAAGAACCTGCGTCCTGCCCAGGAAACCTGTGAGCAATGCCATTGGCCGAAAAAGTTCACCGGCAACCTCGAACGCACTTACAATTACTACCTGACGGATGTGACGAACACGCATTTCTCCGTGCGCATGCTTTTGAAGGTCGGCGGTTCGGACCCGACTCACGGGCCGGTGGGAGGCATCCATTACCACATGAATGTGGCCAATAAAATCGAGTATTACGCCACCGATGAAGCCCGCCAGAAAATCCCCTGGGTGCGGGTCACCGATCCGCAAGGGGTGGTCAGCGAGTATCGGGCTCCGCGGTTCACCAACACGGTGGATGAGGCCAAGGTGCGGCGCATGGATTGCATGGATTGCCACAACCGCCCGGCGCATCGCTACAAGACGCCCAATGGAGCCGTGAATCTCGCCATGGCGCTCGGCAAGATCAGTCCCGAGATTCCCTCGATCAAGAGCAACGCCGTGTTTGCCCTTACCCAGACATATACAAACGAATCCCAGGCGTTGCGCGAAATTGAGGACTACCTCAAGGGGCGGTACCAGAATGATGCGCGCGTTCAGCCCGCCATCGCCGAGGTGAAACAGATTTACCAGGGCAACTTTTTCCCGGAGATGAAGGCCAGTTGGTCGGTTTACCCGGATAACATCGGGCACAAAGAGTGGCCGGGATGCTTCCGTTGCCACGATGGTGGGCACGCCACCGCCGACGGAAAGCAAATTGTGGCCAGCAACTGCGATTCCTGCCACACCATTTTGGCCCAGGGCACCGGTCCCGAGTTAATGCAGCTCACGCCGCAAAGTCAGAAATTCAAGCACCCGGCGGATGACGTCGAAGGGGCCTGCAACGATTGCCACACCGGCGGCTTGTGATTTGCCTCTTGGGAAACATGCATTGCGCCGGCTTGAAGTCGGCGAACCTTTTGAACCATGCACCGTCCTGATCATTGTTATGCATCTACAACTTAATCGCCTCCACTGGTTTCCCGGCTTGGTCCTAGGCCTGGTCCTGGGGGTCTGCGCGCTTTCGCTCCAGGGGGCTGACGCTTCCAAATTCACCAGCAAACAGTGCCTGGAATGTCACGAGGACCTTGCCAGCACGCGGGACGTGAATGGCAAGGAAATGCCGATGGAAACCTTTGCCACCAATCAGTTTGCGAAGTCGGTGCATGCCCAGCTCGCGTGTGTGGCTTGCCATGCTGGCGTAACGAACCTGGAGCATGCGGGAGAGCTGCCTGCGCCAACCTGCATTGGATGCCATGACAAACAAGAGGGCCATGAGCAGGCCGCCCGGGAATATGCAACCAGCATTCATGGGGTGAGCCACACTTTGGGGGCGTCCGGCGCCGCGAGTTGCTGGGATTGCCACGGCAGCCACGACATCATCCCGGTCAAGGATTTCAAATCCCGCGTGTTCAAATTGAACCTGCCTGGCACCTGCGCTTCGTGCCACAGCAATCCAGGACTCACAAAAGAGTACCAGATGAAGTATCCCGAGGCGGCTAACAACTACATGGACAGCATCCACGGTCAAAAGCTGCTCAAGCAGGGACTGCTGGTCGCGCCTTCGTGTGCTGACTGCCACGGCGCGCACGGCATCAAGCGCGATGTGGACCGCGATTCGCCCATTCATCCTGCCAACGTCGCCAAGACTTGTGGCAAGTGCCATCACGGAGTGGAAGAGACCTACATGAAGAGCGTTCATGGCCAGTTGCTGGCCAAGGGCCAGAAGGGCGGAGCCGTCTGCACCGATTGCCATACGGCGCATCAGGTTGAAGCGCCGAAGAATGGCCACTTCAAGCAGAGCAGCGATCAACGTTGCGGCAAGTGCCACCAGGACAGCCTGACTCACTACCGTGATACCTACCACGGCAAAGCCATGGCCTTGGGAAAACCCAACGTGGCTTCGGATGTGGCGGCCTGCTATGACTGCCATGGCCATCATGATGTGCTCCCGCGGAGCAACCCCGAGTCCCGCCTTTCCACCAACAACATCGTGGCCACCTGCAAACAGTGCCACCCCGACGCCAACCCCGGCTTCGCCGCCTACCAACCGCACGCGAATCCCCTGGATGGAAAAAAATTCCCTGCCCTGCATGCCACGTTTTTGTTCATGACGGCTCTGCTGGTGGGTGTGTTTGTCTTCTTTGGCGGCCATACTGTCGCGTGGCTGATCCGCGCGGGGTATCTGTATATGAGCGATTCCAAGAAGTTCCGGGAAGCCAAGATCAGCACGCAGGAAGGCGGGGAATGGTTCACCAGGTTTGCTCCCTTCGAGCGGTTCCTGCATTTCCTGGTGGTCACCAGTTTCCTTCTGCTGGTCATTACCGGCATGCCCCTGAAATTCTACTACACGGATTGGGCAAAAGCGCTGTTTCAATTCATTGGCGGCGCGGAGACGGCCCGTGCCTTCCACCGCCTTGGGGCGATCGTCACCTTCCTATACTTCGGGCTCCATATCGCTTCCCTGCTGGGCAAATGTTGGAAGGGCAAGGCCAAAATGCGTGATCCTCAGACCGGGAAGCTCAGTGCCAAACGCGCATGGTCGGTGCTCTTCGGTCCAGATTCGATGATCCCGACCTTGCAGGACTGGCGGGACTTCGTGGCCCATAACAAGTGGTTCTTCGGCAAAGGCCCGAAACCGGAGTTTGATCGCTGGACATACTGGGAGAAATTCGACTATTTCTCGGTATTCTGGGGGGTGTTTATCATCGGCGCGTCCGGGTTGGTCATGTGGTTTCCCGAATGGTTTACCCAGTACCTGCCCGGCTGGACCATTAATATCGCCCTGATCATTCATTCCGATGAGGCGCTCCTCGCCGCCGGGTTCATATTCTCAATCCATTTCTTCAACACGCACTTTCGCATTGAAAAGTTCCCCATGGATACAGTGATCTTTTCTGGGCGGATTTCCAAAAACGAGATGCTGCACGAGCGCCGGCGCTGGTATGACCGCCTCGTCGCCGAGGGCCGGTTGGATGACCACCGCGTCAGGGATGAGTGGCTGCGCTGGCGAAGCATCGCCCGGGCTTTTGGGTACTTATTCTTTGGCCTTGGGGTGATCCTGCTCGTCCTGATCATTTACGCGATGGCCACCCGTTTGCAGTCCGGCCATTGA
>JBBQYD010000175.1:0-9668 GCA_038209025.1 Verrucomicrobiota bacterium
TCCGCGGCCAATCCAGCAGTTGATCGAGAAGTATTCGCGCGACCCGCAGAGTATCCGGATTGAGCAAAAGGCGATGACCGTGCCCACCGTCGAGCAGGCCTATTATGAAGTGGATCGCCGTTATAAAGTGGAACTGCTCACCCGGCTCATTGATATCCATGATCTGAAGCTGGGAATCATCTTCTGCAATACCAAGCGGATGGTGGACGACCTGGTGGACCACCTGAACGCCCAGGGATATTCCGCCGACCGCCTTCATGGTGACATGAGCCAGATGATGCGCGACCGGGTGATGAACAAGTTCCGGAAATCGGGCCTGGAATTCCTGGTCGCCACCGATGTGGCCGCCCGGGGCATTGATGTGGAGAATGTCGAAGTGGTCTTCAATTTCGATTTGCCTTACGACGGCGAAGATTACGTGCATCGGATTGGCCGCACCGGCCGTCAGGGCCGCGAGGGGCGCGCCATTTCCTTTGTCTCCGGACGAGAGGTATTTCAGATTCGCAACATTGAGCGTTATACCAACACGCGCATCCACCGCGGCAAGCCGCCAACCTCTGATGAGGTGCATGAAGCCCGCGCCAATGTGGTTTTGGATAAAGTGCGCGCCACGCTTAAAAGCGGCGACTTCAAACGCCAGGATCATCTGGTTGAACGCCTGCTCGAAGAGGGCTTTAGCTCCACCGACATCGCCTCAGCCTTGTTGCACCAACTGCAGAACGAGGGGACGAAGGAACCGGCGCCCGCCGTGGCGGTCGAGCCGCGCGCCAGGGAACCCTACGGCGCCCGCTCTCGCCCAAGCAGGGATGAACCCGAGCGCCAGGCCTATCGCGAACCGCGCCGGGACCGGGAGGAACGCCCCCGCCGGGAGCCCAGAGCCCCGGAACAATTCGTCAATCGCCCACCAGCAGCCACCCGCGAACCGGTGAAAAAGCCGGCGGCTATTCCGACCCCGCCCCCAGCGGCAGCTACTCCCCAACCGGCGGCTCGGGAAGTCAGGCCGGCCAACCCCGCGCCGGCCCGGCCCGGGCTTCAATCAACTCCCGCCAGGCAGCGCACCGCCCTGCCGGAGCCCAAACTCAAGCCCAGCAAGCGTACCCCACCCGATCAGACCAGGCTTCACATAAACGTGGGCGAGGAAATGGGCGTGGGGCCGGGGGATGTCGTTGGTGCAATCATGGGGGAGACCGGGTTGCCGGCCAAATCGGTAGGCAATATTGATGTGCGGGAACGGCACCTGTTTGTGGATGTCGCCTCCGATCACGTAAACAGCATCATTTCCAAGCTAAACCGCGCCCAGCTCAAAGGCTGCAAACTGAAGGTGAAACTCGTATGAGCGGCCATCCCGACCCTGCGGATAACGAGAGCCGGCCGGCCGGCCAGACAGAGTTAAAACCAGCGGACGCAGAGAGCGCGGCGCCCGCCGCTGGAACTCCGCCCGCCCCGTCCAGTTCGGTGGAACGGATGTTCCCCTTTGTCTTGCGTGCCCGGATTCTATTGGTGGGGCGAGAGAGCCTCCAGCACAACAAACGCAAACTGCATTTTGTGCTGATTACCAAGGATTTGTCAGCGAACAGCCGCAAGCGAATCATGGAGGACTTTGCCTATTACCCCATCGTCGAAGTGTTCACCAGCGAGGACTTGGAAAGGTTCTTCAGCATTCGAGGCGCCAAAGTGATAGGGTTCCAGAAGTCCGGTCTGGCTCAGTCCATTTACGCGGAGCTAAAGCCGCATCGCGTTAATAAACCGCCGCTTTCACCGGGTTCGACCTCGAAAAAGCCAGCCGCCCCTGAAAGCCCCTAAGCACCTGGTCCATAAACCCGGTTGAAATTGGCACCCACCCACGCGTGTCTTACTCGGGATCGAAGTCGGTCGGCAGATTCGGGTTGCGGTGGTGTTCGAACATGCGCTGAATCTGGCCGGGCGTCGTCCTGGAAATTGAGAGTTCAGGAAGCTCCTGCTCGCCGAAGAACTCCACGCCATCGGTCTCCTCGCTCAATTTGGGCTCGCCGCCCAGCAACTCGCAAAGGAAGAACATCTTGTAGATGTGAAACGGAAACGGCGGGTCGTGCGGGTGCTTGCTGCGGTCAAACACCGCCAGCAACCGGCTGGCGCGGACTTTGAAACCAGACTCTTCAAAAACCTCCCGCACCACATTCTCCACGGGGGAGGCGCACACATCGGCCCAACCGCCGGGCAAAGTCCATTTGCCTTCCGCGGCTTCACGGACGAACAGGAGCTTTGCCCCGCGAAAGACGACGCCGCGCACATCCACCTTGGGAGTGGCATAGCCGGATTCCTGCTGGAACAAATGCCGCACGCGGGCCAATTCAAGGTCGAACCGGGCGGCGGTCATCTCCGCCGCAATGTCGCGAATCTGGTTATAACGTGCCACATCGTAGGAGCTCGTGGCGAACGTCAACCCCGTTTGGGCGAGGGCCTGCAAACGGATGCTCCACTCGTCGTATTGCTGCTGGCCTGAAGCGCTCATAGATCTGGCTCAGTGGTGATGATGGCGGAACAGCCGCCCCCGATTTTGGAACAGGTACCAAACGATCAGGATATTGAGCCCCAGGATCACGAGGATGGCCCACGAAAATCCGTGGCTCAGCTCATACAGCTCGATCGGGACGAAAAATGCGGACTCGCCAATGGCCAGCCAACCGGCCCAGCTCACCCGAAAGATCAACCCCACGCCTTCGACCAATGAAAACAGGCTATACACCATCGTTCCGGCGGCCGCCCAGAGCACCCTGGACTCATTCAGGTGGCCAACCTGCACGGCCAGATCCGAGAAGAACTTCCGCTCCGGGTTCAGCCGCAACACATGCAGCAGCCGCCGGAATTCCACCGGCAGGTTGTTGTCGGACAGCGCGTAAGCACCCCATGCCAGGGCAACGAAGAGCAAACCCTTGAGCAGCTTTATGAATATGATGACATAAAGCGTCGGCGCCCTTCGTTTCGTCGGGCGCTCAGAACTCGCGGTCAATGAGGCGGTCAATTACCGGATGCTTTCCATCAATCTGGGCAACAGCTCAGAGATTTTGATGCGCTCTTGTTTCATGGTGTCGCGCTCACGGAGCGTGACGGTGTCTTTCAACTCCGGGCCTTTCTCGCCCAGGGTGTCGAAGTCAATCGTCACCCCAAAGGGGGTGCCCGATTCGTCCTGCCGTCGATACCGGCGGCCGATGGCGCCGGCTTCGTCGTAAAAGGCGCTCATGTGGGGGCGCAGCAAGCCCAGCACCTCGCGGGCTTTGGCCACCAGTTCGGGTTTGTTTTTAAGCAGCGGAAATACCGCCACTTTGATGGGAGCGATGCGCGGATGCAGGCGCATGACGACGCGGCTTTCGAGCTTGCCCTTTTCATCCGGGGCCTGGTCTTCGCAATAGGCGTTGCAGATGATCGCGAGGGCGAGGCGGTCCACCCCGGCGCTGGGCTCGATCACATGCGGAACGTAATAGCCTTTGGTCAGGGCTTCCGCATCCGCCTGCGCCTGCTTCTCGGCGTTCTCCGGGCTTTCGCCGCCTTTGGTGAAATACTTGAGGCGGGCCTGGTAATATTCCTGGCGGAGCTTCGCCTGCTTCTGCGGGTCCAACTTCCCCCACGCAGCCTTGAGTTCCTCGTCGAACACGGTCATCGGCCTGCCTGAGTTCCGCTGGTGCTGGCTCAGATCGAAATCGCTCCGAGCGGCGATCCCCTCCAACTCCTGGGTGCCAAACGGAAACTTAAAGAGCAAATCCACCGTGGCCCGCGCGTAATGAGCCAGTTCCTCCGGTTTCTGCCAGTATTCCTCCAGCGTGGTCCGCGGCAGGCCAATGGCTTCGTAAAAGCGGAGGCGTTCTTCCACCCAGTATTGGTGCCACATTTGCCAGCCCCAGTTGGGCTGCGGTTCCCCCGGATGCCCCGGCCCGGACGGACTGGCTACAGCCCCACAAATTGCCTCCACCGCTTCATCGGGCTTGATGAAGAATTCCAGTTCCATCTGCTCGAATTCACGGGAGCGGAAGGTGAAGTTGCGCGGAGTCACCTCGTTACGAAACGCCTTGCCCATCTGGGCGATGCCAAACGGCACTTTCTGCCGCGCGGTTTCCATCACGTTCTTGAATTGGACAAAAATCGCCTGCGCGGTCTCCGGTCGCAGGTAGGCCACCGAATCGTCAGTTTTGATCGGCCCCACCGTGGTCTCAAACATGAGGTTGAACGGCCGGGCCTCAGTTTTCTCCCCGTGGCATTCGCTCGACATTTTGCTCGGCTTTTGGGGACAGGGTATCTCGTTCATCTGATCGGCGCGAAATCTGCCTTTGCAGGTTTTGCAATCGACCATCGGATCGCTAAACGTGTCCACATGGCCGGAAGCCTTCCAGATTTTCGGATGCATGATAATGGTCGCCTCAAGGCCGGCCACGTCATCGCGGAAACGCGTCATGGAATTCCACCAGAACTCTTTGATGTTCCGCTTGAGATCCGCGCCCAGCGGGCCGTAATCCCAGAAACCGTTCAACCCACCGTAAATCTCCGAAGATTGAAAAATCAGCCCCTTTCGCTTGCAGAGCGAAACGATCTTTTCCATTAACTCGCTGGATTTTGCATCAGCCATAAGACTACCAGCCTGCTAGAATGGCCGGTTGGTGTCAATTTCTGTCGGAATTCGGCCATTCGGCCATTCGGCCGGGCCTTGTATCAGCAGGCGGTGCTCTCTATGCTAGGAAACCATGAAACCGTTCATCCACGCGTCGATCCTCAGCTTGTTATTAACCATGTCGATCACCGAACTGGGCACGGCGGAGATCCCGGAATCTCGCGCAAACTCTGAAGCGACCACTGCGGACTCGCGCAAACCAGCGGCGGACGCTGACGACATCACGGTCGCCGCGTACTATTATCCCTGCCTGCACCGGGACCCACGTTGGGACAAGGCGAAGTATCCCGGCTTCACGGAGTGGGATCTGATTAAGAAGGCGAAGCCGCGCTTCCCCGGGCACAAACAACCGAAGGTGCCGCTCTGGGGTTACTTGGACGAATCCGACCCCAAGGTGATGGCGCTCAAGATCAGCACCGCCGCCGATTATGGAGTGGATGCCTTCATTTTCGACTGGTACTACTACAATGATGGTCCGTACCTCGAGCGCGCCCTGGATAAGGGGTTCCTCCAGGCTACGAACAACCACCGCATCAAGTTCGGGCTGATGTGGGCCAATCATGACTGGTATGACATCCAGGGTTACAACCCAACGAACAAGGTTGAGCTGCTTTACCCGGGAAAGGTCACGCCGGCCACGTGGGACAAAATCTGTGAGCTGGTGATCTCCCGTTACTTCAAGCACCCGAGTTATTGGAGGATCGCCGGCAAGCCGTATTTTTCCATTTACGAAATGAGCTTGTTCCTCGATAGCTTCGGCTCCGTCCAGGAAGCCCGGGCGGGACTGGAACGTTTTCGGCAGAAGGCCCTGGCGGCGGGCTTTCCGGGACTGCATATCAACGCCGTGCTTTGGGGACAGCCCAATCTCCCGGGCGGCAAAACCCCCGCTGATTGGCCGAAGCTTTGCAAGGACCTCGCGTTAGACAGTCTGACCGGTTACACCTGGGTTCATCATGGCGCGCTCAATTACGGGACCTTCCCCATCTCGGACTACGTCCAGGGCCGAGACGTGTATCTGAAGTTCCTGGACCAGGCGCTGACCAATTACCCGATCCCGTACTTTCCCAACACCACCATCAATTGGGACAACTCACCCCGGGCGCACCCGGACGCGAAATGGACCGGGCCGGCGCCGCACGTTGTGAATCCCGTGATGGTCGGCAATTCACCCGAGGAATTCCGGAAAGCCTCGCAGCTCATCAAGGAACGACTGCTCGGTTCGCGCACTCAACCGCGCATCGTGACGGTGAACGCCTGGAACGAGTGGCCGGAAGGCAGCATGCTCGAACCGGAAACGGAATACGGATATGGCTACCTGGAGGCCATCCGGTCGGTTTTCGGAAGCGCCGCCTCCAAACCTGCCCGGAAATAGTTGCCGCCGTGGAGAATGCCCCGCTGGCGGACCGGCGGGAATCCGGGTCCCGAAGTCGAGACCCGCACAACGCCGTCATGACGGTTTCGTTCAGCCGCGGGCGCCCTACTGCACCCTGCGCAGCCGGAAATATTCCGCCGGCCGGCCTTGGGCTTGCGTCCCCGGCACCAGGTAGCCGCTGGTGCTGGCCGCCGGTGTCCATGGACCGGATAAGCCCGGCGCAGCCTCAAGTGTCCACCCTGCCTGGTCCCAGGTGATCGCGATGTCACCAGTGGCCGCGGAGCGCTGCATCCCCAGCTTCGGGCTGGGCTGCACGGCATAGGCAGGGATGACCCCCTCCAGCCAGAAACCCAAAGTAACATCATCATCCGTGGTGGTCCGCTGGTGGAGTTCAATGGCGACGACGTTGGTTCCTTTACGCAGCCCGGTCAGCGGGATGGAGGTGCCGGACGCGGTGACGGCGGGCGACCAGGCCTGACTCCCCGAACCGCTGGCCAGCGTGGAGAAAACCGGCGTGCCCGCGGCCATGCGATCACGCCGCGCCTCAACCCCGTTCAGATAGACCACCGCCCCATCATCGATAATGGCATGCAAAAGCAAGGCGGCATTGGTTGTTTCAGCGGGGAAATTGAAGGTTGTGCGGAAGTAGTAGGTCGTTGTGCGGATGGCATTGGCGCTATTGGTGAACAGATTCAGCACGGTATAGACCCGCGTGTTGTTGGGATCGGAGGCGCTCAAGGAGAAGGGCAGCCGCACGTTCGGATTGGGCAATGGCTGAGTCACACTATTCGTGCGGTTCCCGTAAAAGATGCCAAACCCGTTGGACCACCAGGCATCGTTGTAAACCACCGCCTTCCAGCCCTGGGAATCCAGCATATTGTTGGTCGGAGCCAGGTGCTTCCAGGAAGTCCCATTGATGGTGACCAGGTCGATGTTCATCAGCACCTGCACAGTCGTGGGATTGGGGGCCAGCACGTTCGGCGTCAGCGCCATGTCGGCCACGTTTCGAACCGTCAATTGATAGTTCAACCCGGGCGTGCGGATCCCGGACAACGTCAGCACGACGTTGGTCGCGTTGGAGACCGTGGCGCTGACGATCGACAAGCCGGCGCTGCCGGTCAGCGTGTAATTGGCCGGATTCACGGCGGTCGCGGTCGAAACAGGTTCGGTAAACGCGATGGTGATCCAGCGGCTCTCGTTCCTGCCGCCGCTTGCGCTGAGCACTCTCGGCGCGACCGTGTCCGGCACCACCGTCACCACCGCCACCTGGCTGGTGCCCCAACCAGCGAGGTTCGATGCCACCATGTAATACGAGCCGTTCAGGGCGGGGCTGACATTGGAGAAAGTTGTCGAACCTGTGGTGCGTCCGCCCAACGATAGTCCCCCTCGATACCATTGATAAGAAATGGGTGTGCTGCCGCCCGCGACCGCACTCAACGTGAACGCGCCGTACTCGGGCACGGACTGGCCCGGCGGTTGCAAAGTGAAGAACGGAGCCTCGATGACGGACAGCACCGCGGCGGAACTGACGACGCCCCCGGCCGTGTTGCTGACGGCCACGGAATAGTTCCCGCGCATTGGCGGCTGGACGTCGGTCAACCGCAGCGCACTGCTCGTCGCGCCCGGGATGGCGCTGCCATTATACCTCCACGAGTAGGTCAGTTCCGTTCCGGTAGTCAGCACCGTAAAGTTCGCGGTGCCGCCCTGTTTCACGGTTGCATTTGCCGGTTGTTGCACAATGGCGGGGCCCGCCAGCACCTGCAAGGTTGCCGCCGGCGTCATTAACACATTCGTCCCCGAGGTGATCAGGGCCGAATACTCGCCCGCTTCCGCGGCGGTGACACCGCTGAGCACCAGAACCTTATTGGTGCTGCCTGAAATCCTCCCGCCATCCACCAGCGCGTTGGTCCCTTTCCGCCATTGCACCGTGGCGTCCGCGCATCCGGACACAATGGTGAACGTCGCGGTTTGCCCGGTGCCCACCACCTGGGTGGCGGGGGACGCCTCCATTTGCGTGAAGCAATCCAAGCCCAGCACCTCAATCCGGCTGTTGTTTACGGAAGCCACGAACAATCGGCCCCACGAGTCGGTGGCCACACTCATCGGCGTGCGGAAACTCCCGGCATCTCCCCCATAGGCTCCAACTTGCGAGAGCGGAGTGCCATCGCTCGCGAAGACACGCACGTATCCTTGAAACGAGTCGGCGATGTAAAGGCGGCCCAGCGCATCGCCGGCCATGCCCTGTGACTTTCCGGACTTCTGCGCGCTCCCGGGCTTCAGCCGAAAGGAACGCAGGTAAATCCCAGCGGCATCAAAAACCTCCACCTGATCATTGTTTTGATCCACCACCAACAACTCCCCCCCGGCATTCACGTAAACGCCGGTCGGAAAATCGAACTGGCCGGGACCGCCCACCGTGCGGGCCAGCGTGCCATTCACGTAACCCTTCACCACGTTCCGCAAGCTGTCACTCACATAGACCGTCGTAACCCCGCCACTCTCGCTGATGGCAATGTGATTCGGCATCGCGAATTCCTGGTCCCCATTTCCCAAAAAACCAAGCGGACTCCAGCTCGCGTCATAGATCGACACGCGCCCCGCCGTTTCCTCGGCGACATAGATCCGGCCCTGGTGGTCCACCGCGACCCCCAGCGGGCCGGCCAGGCCAGCCTTGACGGAAAGCAACCGGCCGAACGCATCATAAACAGCGACCTGGCCGCCTCGTGGATCAGAGGCATACAAGCGTCCGCTCGCATCGGTGCAAACGCGGGCTGGACCCGCCAACGGAGCGCGGATCTGGCGCAGCACAGCCGTGGTGGGACTCCCCGCGGCCGGAGCCTGGCCTGGCTGGCACCATAGGAACAGAGCCGCCAGCCAAAGCGGGGCGGTGAAGGCGGCGCGCAGCGATCGGCGAACAGAAGATGTTTTGGTATTCATGACTCGCTCCTCTGGTTAACGGGGGTAGGTGACGCTGTAGCTCTCGCTCCCATGGCAGGTGGCCACGCACGTGCCCCCGGTGGCGGTGCGCGTGTAGGTGGTCAGGCCGGGACTACGCCCGGTCACGAGCAAGTTAGGCAGCGTGGTGCTGCCATGGGTTTCATGGCACGCGTAACACGGGTAACGCCGCGAGCCGACGTGGTAAGCATGGCCTTGCGAGCCGGAGAATCGGCTGTAATTCCGAACCGTGGTGCTGGAGGCGGTGTTGGCATACGTATCAAACTGATGGCAATCGAAGCACAACTCCGTGCTCGCCATCACCACTGAACGCCGCGCCGAGTTAGCGATCGCCTGCTTCTTCAGAATGTACTGGTAGGTTGACCCGTGCGGACCCCGCACCGTGGGGTCATCGCTGGTGTGACAGTCGGTGCAGGTCATCATCTTGCCCGCATTCCAGCCGTTCGCGAAGGCGAGCGCGTTGATGTTCAGGTTCTTCCCCTGCCCTTCGATGGGGTGGAACGACGGGTTGAGCGTATTGAAATCCGCCGCCAGATTGCTCTGGCCCGCGGGTTGAGTGGTCCAGGTGGAGTGACAGGTGAAACACACCTCGTATTCCTTCACCGCATTAAGGTCGGTGGCGGATTTGAACTGGTAGGCCGCCACGCCCGGCACGATATTGGTGACCGCCACCCGCGGCACCCCAAATAGATTCCTGGAGGC
>JBBQYD010000176.1:0-9658 GCA_038209025.1 Verrucomicrobiota bacterium
GAGCCTTCGGGTTTGATGTGTGGATTTCCGCGCCAAACTTTTTTGATAATGATCCAATTCTCAGCCGCCAGGGCAAGGCCTCACAGTTCAAGGGTGAGAGTTCGATGGTGACCGTCGATCTGGCGCTGGAGTTCATCGCCGAAAAGGCCAGGAGCCCTCAGCCTTTTCTCGCGGTGGTTTGGTTTGGGTCACCGCACGCGCCGCACATCGCGGCTGCGGAAGACCGGGCGGTTTACCAAGACGAAAAACCAGCCTTGCAGAATTTTTACGGCGAGGTGACCGGCATGGACCGCGCCTTCGGGAAGCTGCGCGACGGGTTGGTCAAACTTGGCCTGCGAAATAACACCGTCCTGTGGTATTGCAGCGATAACGGCGGGTTGCCCCGGATCGGAGCCTCCGGCGGGCGCGGCAACAAGAGTGCCATCTACGAAGGCGGGTTGCGGGTACCGGCTTTGCTCGAATGGCCGGCAACCATCAAAGAGGCCCGCACCATCCCGATGCCGTGCAGCACGGTGGACATTTATCCCACGTTGCTGGAAATTGCCGGCGCGCGGCTCTCGCACAAACGCCCGCTGGACGGGATAAGCCTGCTGCCCGTGCTAACCGGCACTGTGTCCGCCCGCACCAGGCCCCTCGGGTTCTGGCAGCATCCTTCCCGTGGCCTCCAGGTCAAGACCGATGAATCGATGAAGGAACTACTCGACCTTCAAGCCAAAGGCGAAGAGGTCACAGACCCCGAGCGCCTGCTGGCAAATGCGGCCGCCATCACGACCCAATATCCTGAGAATACTTTCCCCGGACACGCCGCCTGGCTGGATTGGCCCTGGAAACTGCACCGGATCCAGGCCCAGGACCGCAAATTAGATTATGAGCTTTATAATCTCGCCGAAGACCCCGGCGAAGCCCGCAACAGAATTGGACAGGAGTCCCCACGAGCCAAAGCCATGCAAGGCCAATTGGAAGACTGGCTGGGCTCAGTCACCCGTAGTCTGAACGGAAAAGATTACCAGTAGCCTGGCGGCGGCCCGCCTTTCAGCAAATAACTTTGCCGCCTTCGCTGAGCCCTGCCAGAATGCACTGGTTGAAGTCGCTTGTTTCAACAATGGAAAGCACCGGGTCCTGGGCGCCATGGCTCTTTCTCGGTCTTTTCATCGCCGCATCCTTATTGATGATCTGGAGGCTCGAAGCCATGTCGGCTGATGGGGTGGAAGGGACACTTTTGGGAACGCTGGTGATGCCCTATTGCTCCGGAATGGGAAACCTGATCTTCGCCTTTCTGGTCGGCATCAAAGGCGCACCTGGCGCGGAAGTGGTCATCAATTCACTGGTGAACAACGTCACCAATCTGCTCCTGCTCATCGGCCTGCCGGCGATCTTCTTTGGCCTGAACCTGCTCCCGTCCGGCAAGCCAAAGAAGCGGAAGGGAGCGCCGCAAAACCCTCAGGGAATCCGTCTCTCTCTCCTCCTGACCTTGACCGCCGCCCTGTTCTTTACCGGCATCACCTGGGCGCTGTCACAGGATGGCCGGATCGATTTCAATGACGGGTTGGTCCTGATCGCTCTCTTCCTGTTCTGGCAGACGTTTCACTTTTTTGAGGTGCTGAAGACCAACGCGCGGCAAAACCGCAGGTTCAGTTGGATGCTCTGCGTCAACCTGCTGTTGCTAGGGGCGGGCGCTTATGGAATTTACCTGAGCACCGACTGGCTGGTGGAGTGGATATCACGGGTGGATTCGGGATGGGGCCGCGCCGGGAAGTTGGGCTGGCTGAGCGGGTGGATTATGGTGCTCCCCAATGCCCTGCTGGCATTTTATTACGCCTGGCGTGGCAAACCAGAGGTGGTCTACACCTCGCAGGTCGGGGATGGCCACATATGCATCCCGCTTTGCATCGGCATCTGCGCGCTTTACCAACCCATCAAGACGCCACCCTTTTTCCAAACCGGCGTGCAACTCCTTCTCGGTGCAACAGTGTTTCATCTTCTCATGGTGACGCTCACCGGCAGGCTGCCCCGATTCGGTGGCTGGCTCCTGGTCGGAGCCTACCTTCTTTTCCTCTACCAGGGATTAATCCCGTGAGGCTTGCCGTTTTACCACGAGCGGATCACCTCGAAACCGGTCACTCAGCTCAACAAACGGCACTTGTGCTTCCAGCCAAAGCGGGTCCCGGGCGATGGCGTCCATAGATTGGACGGTGTTGTTGCAAATCAGGAACACACCAGGCCCCAAAGACATGAACGACTCGAAAGCGCTGCCCACCGCATGTCGTGAGAATTCGAAGTCGCCCACCCCAAACTTGGGATTCTGCAACCCGGCCCGCAGGGAGCGGGCATCCTGGCCAAAATTCTCTTTAAACCCCTCTCGCCGTGGGCCGGAATAGTGAAGGACCACCCCTCGATTATCCGCCAGATGGACGATGGCCCATTCGTCAAACACGGACCGGGCGTACCGTGCATCCATTTCCTGGGCGCAACTTGTTATCAGATTTTTGGCTTGGTCTAACGTCATACTCTACAAGTGCTTGTTTGGAAGCATTTATGAGGCCATGCAACCCGGGACGCCGGCGTTTCCGGGCGGCAGCAACGTTACACTCGCCGGTTTGCCGTGGCGTTGGTGTCACCTTGAGTTTCATTCATCATTGGTTGTCGAATCGGGTTGGCAGCGTGAGGCGTGCTGCTTTTCTTTGTCCAAAGTGACATGAGACATAGGATTGAGCCCGAAACAGCATTCACGCTAATTGAGTTGCTGGTGATGGTAGGCATCATTGCCACTCTCGCGTCCTTGTTGCTGACAGCGGTCAGCGGTGCCACCGGCAAGGCAAGGAGAATCACTTGCGTGAATAACTTACGGCAAATCAATCTGGGTGTGCGGATGTATTCGGATGATGCAAATGACAAGTCCCCTGGGAAATCGGCTGGCAGCAGGCTTGTTTTTACAGGCTACAAGGAACTTATGAAAAGTTACGTCGGCTTGAGAGGCACGTCGTCGCCGAAGGACAAGCTGTTTGCTTGTCCGGCAGATGTTTATTATTATGATACCGCATTTGGAAAACGGCATCCTCGGCCCGACTTTGAGGGATATGTGCCAGAAAGTTGGTGCGCCCAATCAAACAGCGACTTTACGAGCTACGTATTTAATGCCGGAAATCTGTTTGGTCCCACGAAGAAGGTCGCCCTGGCCGGCATTGCCGGCATGACTCTGGGTTCAATCAAGCAACCCTCCCGAACGGTGCTGGTGACTGAAGCTCCCGCGCTCATTCCATTCTCGTGGCATCAACCCAGACGGATGCTTTTTGAGATGATGAGAGCGGGAATTGACTGCCGAACCAAGTTCTTTAACGACTCGATGAACATGGTCGGTTATGTAGATGGCCGTGTCAGCTATGCGAAAATCTATTGGAAACTTTCAACGAACGACACGTTTGGGGCCGCATGTTCTTACGACCCGCCTGGGCGATATGATTATCAATGGAGCGGAAATTGATTACTGAAAGCGACGACACGCCGCCTAACATCACTGGAGCCACCGGCCTGGTCGCTGTCGTTGTTCGCTTCGGCAGAAGTCCATTGGATTCGCCGACCTGATATAGTCCACGACTCGCTCCTTCCCGAAGGAGGAACGCTTTGGGCTCACCAACCAGATGCGCCGGCCGGCGGTGTCCATCTCCTCGAACATCGCCGAAAGCAGTGCGCGCGTGTTTCGCGCCGACTTCGCGCGCTTCATCGAGATTGCGACCGACTCGGTCTTCGAGGTTGTTTCCCAGTCCACAATCGGCCTTCGCCAGGGGTTTCTTTCTCAGGAGCAATATAACCAGCTTTACACCCCTGCTGAGGAACTGGGCAAAATGCTCAGTGGCCTGCGAAGATCGTTGCTGGAAGCACATGTTCGTGTTTAATGAGGCTGAAGATGATGGCTGATGCTGCTGCCGTTTCCGGTCTATCAACCATCACCTATCACGGTGTCGTGCTCGATGAGGACCATTGATAAACTGGCGGCAACGGGGATTCTGCAACGCCGGAAGCTGCCGGGTCCACTGAGGGCGTCGGGGTTCTTGGCAAGCGACATTGATGCGCTCATCCTGGCTGGGGGCGCCAGCCAGTCGGGCTGAAAAGCCGCTCTTTCCTGGCTGCACAATTGCGTGAAGCGCTCGGATTCGTCCGGACGCTTTCTCTTTCAGCCGATTTCCCCGGTATGTTCGGGCGTGAATTTGGTTACTTTCTGAGCATCATTTGGAAAAAGCCGGCATGCGCCGTCAAGCGAGGAAAAGCGCGAACCGAAAAAGAGGGACATGCACGAGATGCCGGTAAAATAAGGGTGGAATTGATGTTTTCGGAGAGATTTTGAGGTGGTGCCCGCGACAGGACTTGAACCTGTACAGTGTTACCTACTAGAACCTGAATCTAGCGCGTCTGCCAATTCCGCCACGCGGGCTACCTGATCACCAAGATGTTACCCAGCGATTCTGATTCAAGATTGACGCTCTGCCTCCCGTGCAATCGGCTTGGCGAGGCTCAATCCAGTCTGAACCGAAGCTCACATCGGACGGGAATCTACACTAAAGCCTTGGACGGACGCAAGCATCCAATTCGAGGCGCGGCGGGACCGAGCGGCGAGGTGCCCGATTACGTTCCGTCGCTCACGGCCTCCAATGATCCCTCAGCCAGCGCCATCCATGCCCCGGGGGTCCGCTAGGATGTGAATCAATGCAGAGCGATTTGGACTGCCCGCCGACCGCGGACGGCAGTCACAATGTACAGGGGCCTCAAGAGTTGACGCCCGAGTTCCCCAGGAAACGAACCACCGCTTCGGTCCGGGAATGCACGTGCATTTTTTCGTAGATGCGCCGAATGTAGGTGCGGGTGGTATCCATGCTCACGCCAAGTTCATCCCCGATTTGTTTGTAGGCATAGCCCTGAGCCAGGAAGTGCAACACCTGGCGTTCGCGGGTGGACAGGTCTTCGTTTTCCTTGCGCCGAGGGGATCCCTGCTGGAAGAACTGGACCACCTTCCGCGCAATCGGCCCCGACATCGGCGAGCCACCGCCATGCACTTCCCGAATGGCTTCCAACATTTTGGACGGCGCCGCACGCTTAAGGAGGTAGCCGCTGGCCCCCGCCGCCAGGGCTTTGAAAATCTTATCGGTGTCCTCATACACCGTGAGCATCAGGATGTGGACAGCCGGCACGGCGACTTTAAGCTGGCGGGTGCATTCGATGCCATCCAGTCCGGACATGTTGATGTCCATGAGGACGACATCCGGCGGGTCGGTGGGGATACCCTGGAGGGCTTCCTTGCCCGAGCCATACGCGTGCAAACAGCGGAACCCTTTGGCGGCGCGCAAATACTCGGAGATGCTGTCGCGCAGGCCGGGGTCGTCATCCACGATCGAGACAGTCAGAGTCATTTTATTTGAAATAGTCCATGGGCCTTGCTGTGGCTCACGAGTGGAAAGCGGAAAACAACTGACGTGCCAGCGCCTGGCTGGCTGGAAATCTCGCAGGAGCCGCCCGCGTTTTTCAACCTGTCCCGCATATTGGCCAACCCATACTGTTCGGCCGCCACCGGGGAGGTGGTGTCAAAGCCGCGTCCGTCGTCTCGCACACAGACCTCGAAAGTCTGGTTCTCGATGCGCATGGTGACGCTCACTTTGGGAGCCTGGGCGTGTTTCAAGCAGTTGTTCAGGGCTTCCTCGAAAGCCAGGAACACATTATGGCGCAATTCGGCTGACAAAGCGACGTCCGGAAACTGCAACGGCACATGAATTTGAAAATCGCGCGAGGTGCCCTGGAAGTATTCGCGGGCGTGTTGTTCGAGATATCCCGCGAGCTGTTCAAGGTTGTCATTGCGCGGATTGACGGCCCACACGATTTCGTCGAGCGCCTGCAACAGCTCGCGGGAAGTGGTGGCGATCGCCTCGATGGGCGGGAGGGGCGGGACCCCCCCGCGAACGGACCCCCGCGCGATCTCGCTCAAGAAGGAGATGCGGGTAAGTTTGGAACCGATCTCATCGTGCATATCCTGGGCGATGCGCGCCCGCTCGCGCTCCATGGCGTGCCGCTGTTCGGCTGCGCGCAACCGCGCTTCAAGGCGCCGGGTCGAAATGAACCGGGCGGCCGCCCAGATGCCGGCGGTGGTGGTCATGCCGCACAGGCACAAGAACCACCAGGA
This sequence comes from Verrucomicrobiota bacterium, assembly GCA_038209025.1. Lineage (GTDB taxonomy): Bacteria > Verrucomicrobiota > Verrucomicrobiia > Limisphaerales > UBA8199 > JBBQYD01. The sequence continues at coordinate 6,167 of JBBQYD010000176.1, forward strand.
TCGCCACAAAGGAGGGATCACCACGAGGCCCAGGCTGGCTCCTGTTTCATTCCAGAGCCCCTCCGCGTTCGCCGCGATCACATGAAAGCGATATTGCCCCGCTGGCAGGGGCCCGTAATGAGCGCGGCGGGCGGCGTCGCTTTGCACCCAATCCACATCAAAATTCTGAAGTTGATGCCGGAAGCGCACCTTCTGCGGGGCGGTGAAGCTGATGGCGCTAAACTCGAAATCAACGCTTTTGACGCCCGGCCCCAGTCTCAGCAAACCGGTCTCCGGGAAACTTCGCAATTGCCCGTTCACAAACACCCGCTCCAGGATGACCGGCGGTATCGGCTCAGATGCGGGGTTCTCAGTCTGGCCCAGCGGCAGCAATTCATTCTCGCAGGCCACCCATAAAGCCTTCTGGCTGTGAGCCACGGCCGGCCAACCCTGGGCACATTTAAAGCCATCCGATCCGGCCCCGGCAAGCGCCGGAGTAAAGGGGATCGTTTCCCGCGTTCCGGCCAGAAAAGCTTCGATGCTTGCGGATTTGGCCTTATAGAGATTTTCATCCGTTCCGAACCAAAACAGCCCGCCATCCGCTTGCGTAATCATGCGGACCCGGTCGGAACCAAGCCCCTGCTTCCGAGCCACCTGAATCCAGTTCTCACCCTGGCGGCAAAAAGCGCCGCTACCACCGCTGCCCACCCACAACCTCCCCTTGTGATCCTCGAAAAGACAGGTTATCGGCTTTCCGGCCAGAGCCTCAGGAGTATGCATTCTCGCCATGTTCGTTCCGTCCCAATAGACCACAACTCCGGTCTCGGAGCCGATGAACAGACTGTCGCCACGCCCGGGAAGCAAACACAGAATCGCGCCGGCGTTCAGGATCGGGGCGCCGGTCCAGGATTGCATGGCAGTTCCCCGTATCCGATGAAGCGCGCCCGCCTGGGTGCCAGCCCATACTGTGCCGCGCTGGCGTCCGGCCGCCAAACACAGTATGCCGTCATCGTGCAACCCATCGGCAGTGGTCAGCCTTCGCTGGCGTGACCCGGAAAGTTCGATGATCCCGGAACCGAGGGTGCCCACCCAGAGACTGCCCTGCTCGTCGAGACATAGCGTGCTGATCTGGGTCACCCGCGCCAACGGCCCCCCGCCGGACCATGGCTCCGCGCGGACACCGTTCCAGCGCCACAGCCCCGTATCGGCTGTTCCGACCCATAGACCGCCGGAACGATCGTCGGCAATGGCCGCAATGCGTTGCGAATTCATTCCTTCGCTGGCCCCGATCACCTTGAGCCGGCGGGTCCGCAGACGCGCCAAACCCTTGCCCCCGGTGCCAATCCAAAGATTGCCCCAGCGATCGGCGTGCAAAGCCCGGATATCGCACTGCTCCAGACCATCCCTGCCGCCGACCGCCTCGAAGCGCCCGTTTTGGAAGCGAAACAGCCCCTGGCCGCTGGTGCCAATCCAGAAATCGCCATTACCCTGCTCGCAAATCGTCCAGACGCGCGAGGATGCCAGGCTGAAGGACGGAAAGCTGTTAAGGCTTCGTCCCTGGGTAACGTTCAGCAGAAAGGTGGCGCCGAACGCCCACAGATTCCCCGCGCGATCCTCATAGGCGCCGATGAACTCCGCATTTCGGCCCTGTGGCAATTGATCAGACTTGAAGGCGGCCGCCTGCCCATTCTCCAGACGAACCACGCCGGACCGGGTGGTGACCCACAAGGCTCCGGCACCGCCTGCATGCAAGGCAACGATCCCATCATCCTTCGTTGCTGATGTTTCAAAGTGGCTGAGCCGCCCTTTCTGCCAGCAATTGAGGCCGTTTTGGGTGCCGATCCAGACATGGCCCGTGGTGTCCTCCGCCAAGCTCGTCACCGCATCTCCGGCCAACCCCTCTTTCACGGTGAAGCTCTCGGCCACGCCGCGAAGAATTCGCAGCACCCCCTTGCCCTGGGTGCCCACCCAGAGGCCGCCATTCTGGTCCTCCAGCAGCGCGGTAATGACCACGTCTTTCAAACCGAACTCGTCACCCACGCTGGCAAACACCAGGCCGTCGAACCGGGCTAATCCAGCCGCCGAACCCACCCACAAATACCCGTCGCGAGTCTGGAGCAGGGCATTGACCGTGTTATGAGGCAGACCCTGGCCAGTGCGCCAAAAGGTGACCAAATAGTCGCTCTCCACCGGGTCGGGAATGGCGGGCATGCCGGTTGTGCTCCCATTTTCAGCCACGCCAAGGTGCGTGATGACCAAACTCAGGGAGAGAGCGAAGGCCGCAAACCACCGGGACGATCGCTCGCGAAAGCCTGAAGAACATTTCAAGGTGGCGCACGGGAACGGCACGGTTGCAGGATACAACTCCCCCGAGGTGGATCAATCGAAATGCGCCAATGCGAAGGGCGGCGTTCGGTTTGGTTTCGCGCCGGTTAACGGCGCCGCGCGAGCAATGCCTCTTCGAGTTGGCGAAGGTCCTTGGGCAATTCCGCCTTCCAGCTCATCCGTTTTCCGGGTTCGTTGGGGTGTTCCAAGGTCAACATCTCGGCGTGGAGCGCCTGGCGTGGAAAAACGATCGGGGGCGCCAGAGTGGCCTGGTCCCGATACTTTGGATTATAGATGCGGTCGCCGATGAGCGGCAATCCGGCATTGGCGGCCTGAACGCGAATCTGGTGTTTGCGTCCAGTTTCCAGCCGCAAACGCAATTGGGTGATCCAGCCTTGGTCGCCGGCCAAGGGGTATTCGGCGATAACCTCAAAGTGGGTAATCGCTTCCCGGACCTCAGAACGCCCGGGCTTTCCCGGCGGACCGGAGACGACTTGCTGGCGCAATTCGTCTTCGCTCAACTTCAGCCATTGGTGCCAGGTCCCCGTGGGAGTGGCGGACCGGCCTTCCGCAAAGGCCACATATTCCCGCTTGATGGTGTGGGCCTTTAATTGGGCGATGAGATGTTGCTGAGCCACTGGGTGCGTGGCGATGCAAAGGAGCCCACTGGTATGTTGATCGAGCCGATGCACCGCGAGGGCTTGGAATCGGCGATAAACCGGTGGCAGAGTCTTTCCCGTAACCCCTGGGATATGGGCTTTGCTGGTTCCGGCGAGAAAGCCTGCCAGGATGCTCAGCGCTGAAAGATTGCAGTTGGGCGCAGGCACCGAAACCAGCCCCGGGCTTTTATTGACGATGGCAACCGCCGCATCCAGGTAAAGCAAGGCGACTCGTGGATGAATCTGCCAACCGGGGCCACAATCCAGCGAGATGGGCTGCCGATCGAGCAGGCTTAAGCCCTCCCCGGGATCGCAAATCAACTCGTGCGGTCGGCGGATAACCCGGCCATTCACACTGACACGACCAGCCACAATCCACTGTTTGGCCCGCGTCTTTGGTGTGGATGGGTGCTTCAGCCGCAACCAATCCACCAGCAGGCGGCGTTCATTGTCGATATGGCCTCCGGCGGTTACGCATTATCGAAAGCATGGACTCAAATTGTGGAACGTCAATTCAAAGGCGGGCGCC
>JBBQYD010000177.1:0-9656 GCA_038209025.1 Verrucomicrobiota bacterium
GATTTTTCTACGTGCTGCTAACACAACCAACCGCACACGCCCAGGCTGCTCTCTTTCGAAAACCGCTCAAGCACAAGCTAGACATTCCGCTTCGTTGTTGAGCGCAAAGCGTGCGGCTCAGCGGAGGAGCTAAACTGTTACAGTGGACGGGCGATCGCGACCTTAGCATGGTGGCCCTTGGCGCGACTGCCAACATCCTTATCGGTCCAGGCCAGACGGCTCACTTCCTCCCCTCTTCTGTCCGGCGGCCTTCGGTCAGTGTTGCCAACTGTTCCCGTCCGGCCTCGCTGTCTTTGGGAATTCCCTTCTCGCCCAAGAAGCGGTCAACCCGGAGCCAGGGCGGGCGCTGGTGTGGAGGTTTTAGATAAAGCGGGTAGCTGCGACAAAAGGCATGAAGCTGCCAATCGGTCTTGCTGCATGCTTCGGAGAGCGTCACCAGGAACAGTTCTTGATCGGCGTCGGTGCGAAAGATGTCCTCACGTTGATCCCCACGGTCGAGCACCTCTGGAATGTCCCCGCCGCCGAACGCATTTGAATCCGGGTGGGTGGTTGTTTCGACAACTGCCGGCCGTTCCTGGTCGTCAGTCCTTGCGACTTGACGCCCGCTTCGGCTGGCGCATGCTGTGCCCTGTGAACATCAAAACCTTTCAGCCAACTCAATCGCAGACTCCTTTCACTCGTCGCTCTTTCCTTCAGACACTGGGGGTCACCGCCGGTGCGGCAGGCTTGATTCACGCCGCCTCTGCCGCGGAAAAGACGATCCAGGGTTTTGAACGCGCGGCCGCCGGAACTGACATTCACCAGGGCTGGAAGCCCGTATCGGATCGCAAAGTGAAGGTGGGGATTGTGGGATACGGCGTCTGCCGGTTTGGCGCGGATTTTGGATTTCAGGATCACCCAAACGTGGAAGTGGTGGCCGTCAGCGACCTGGAGGCGGACCGCTGCGCCGCGCTGGCCAAGGCCTGCCGCTGTTCAAAGACCTATCCTTCGCTGGAGGAACTGGTCAAGGACGACAAGATCGAGGCGGTTTTTGTGGCCACCGATGCGCCAAGCCACGCGCGGCATTGCATCGAGGTGTTGAAGCACGGCAAGCACGTGGCCTCAGCCGTGCCGGCTGTATTTGGTTCGCTGGAGCAGGCGGAGCAGTTGTTTGCGGCCGTGAAGGCGGCGGGAGGTCTCAAATACATGATGTTCGAAACCTCGTGTTTCCACGCTGACCTGGGCGCCATGCGCCAGATTTATAACGCGGGCGGTTTCGGTAAACTCGTTTATGCCGAGGGCGAGTATTATCATTACATGGCCGAGCCCATCGATTCCTACAATGGCTGGCGGGTGGGGCTGCCTCCGCAGTGGTATCCCACCCATTCGAACGCTTATTACATCGGCGTCAGCGGGGGCTCTTTCACTGAAGTAAGCTGCCTGGGCATGCCGAGCCTCATCAGCCACCTGCAACCCGCCAACAACTCCTATCGTAATCCGTTTGGAACCGAGATCGCCCAGTTCCGCACGAGCGAAGGCGGAGTCGCGCGCATGGCGGTGAGTTGGGACACGCCGGGCCTGGGCGGAGAAATGGGCCGGGTCCGCGGGCAGAAGGGCAGTTTCTATGGCAAGTTTGAAGGGCTGCAACCAGCGGAGGCCGGCACGGGCCGGCCGCCCCTGCCGCCCGGAGTAGCGCCCGGCGGGCATGGCGGGTCGCATGGATATTTGATGAATGAATTTGTCACTGCCGTTCTGGAAAACCGGAAGCCGCTCGTGGATATTGGCATGGCCTTGAATTTAACGGTGTCCGGCATTGTGGCTCATAATTCCGCGTTGAAGCAGGGCGAGCTTCTAAAAATCCCGCAGTACCGTTTGTGACCTCGGTAGCGCCCCCGGCATTCGCGCCGATCCCGTGGCGGAGGCGCAAAGGCACCACTGAAACATAAAAGGGAACCGTCTCCGGTTCCCTCGCAAATTGGTCTCCGGTTCTTGAAGATTACTTCTTGAACGACCGGATATGGGCCACGAGTCCCTTGATTTCCTCATCGGTCAGTTCAAAGGCTTTCATCTTCACCTTGCCGTCTTTGTCCTTCACGCCATCTTTGACGGCCTTGGTCATGTCGGCGTCCTTCATCTCGTCCTGCACCTTGGCGGTGGTGTAGTCTTTGACGCTCAGTTTCTCACCCATCTTGGTTTTGCCCGCGCCATCCGCCCCGTGGCACTTGGCGCAATCTTTTTCCCAGATGGCCTTCGCATCGGCGGCTTGCAAACCGACGATGGACATTCCCAGCACCGCGACAATAGGGATCAGCAGCTTTTTCATTCGATAAGTTTTATTCCGTTTTTTTAACCGTTGCCGAATCCAGCCCGGCAGGGTCAGAATCGGCGTCATTGCATATATTATGGCCCAGAGTTCCAAGCCATGCAATCCGACCACCAATTTAGACGCCTGGGGGGGTGAAGTCATTCAAAAAAACTAATGACCTTAAGTATCATCGTAAATACTTTGTGAACAGATTCTTAGGTCAGGGCGGGGAAATAGCGGCCGCCACGCCAGCCGGGGTCAATCATGGCGGCCTGTGGGGTGTTCCCCCCACGCAGGCCGTGTCCCAACGCCTGGCAGGCAACCGATCCGCGGGCGCCGATGGGGCCACGATCTATGGTCTGGCTTTCAGGTAGGTGCCCAGGAAGTCGGTGAGCGCTTCGGCTTCGTTTATTCCGAAGCCACTGCCGTGCCCCGCGCCTTCCACCAGGTGAAGCTTGGCGGGGATCTTTTTCTTCAGCAAAGCGCGGTAGAAGACCCGGCTCTGCTCACAGGGAACGATCGGATCCGCCGTGCCGTGGACCAGGAGCATGGGCGGGTCATTCTTGCTGACGTAAGTGATGGGGCTGGCGCGGCGGGCCGCCTTGGGGTTTTTCTGCAACGCGCCGCCGAGCAGTTGTGATTCAGGGGAGTCGGCTGCGTTATGATCCATCCGGCTCGTTGATCCGGATTGCCGCCCCAGGGTGAGCAACTCGGAAGGGCCGAAGAAATTCACGACCGCCTGGACCGCGCTGGATTGATCCAGGTTGGGGCCTTTATCAAAGTCCTTGATATCACCCGTGGTGCCGAGGAGGGCGGCGAGGTGCCCCCCGGCGGAGGTGCCCCAGGCAGCGAAACGGTTCGGGTCCAACCCGTATTTATTCGCGTTGGCGCGCAGCCAGCGAACCGCCGCTTTGCAGTCCTCAATTTGCGCCGGGAAGATGGCATCCTGGCTCAGGCGATAATTAATGCTGGCCACGGCATAGCCATCACGGACGAGCCGCACTGCCAGGGAATTCTCTTTGCTGCCGCCACGCCATGCGCCGCCGTGAATCGCAATCACCAAGGGTCTGGCTTTGGCCTCGCCGGCCGGCAAATACAGGTCGAGTTTTTGCCGCTCGTGGCCGCCGGGAACGTATTCCAGGTCGCGGAACACCTGGGTGCCTTGCGGGATGGGCCGCAGCCCGCCGGGCGGTCCCTTTTGTTGGTCGGCCTGGGGTCCCGGACTGGGTTGTGGTTGAGCCTGGCCTGGATGAAACGCGATCAGGCCCAGGCAAACGATGATGATTGGCGCGGGCTTCATGGCATGTGTGGGTGCGCGGAACTCAGAGCCGCTTCACCCGGATATTCCTGTAACGAACGACGCTCTTGGGGTCGTGGCCCTGCAGCGCGAAGGTGCCTTCCCCGAGCTTGTGTTCAAAGACTTTGCCCGGTTGCGCGCCCGGGGGTTCGGTGTATTCGAAGATGCGCTTGCCATCAATGAACAGCTTTACCGTTCCGCCTTCCACAATGATCTCCTGGGTCCACCATTTGTTGTCCTGGGCGGGGCTTTGCGCGAGATTCACCAAATCATAAAGGCTGCCGGTTTTCTTCCAATCCGCGTGGGTGTTATTCACTTGGCATTCGAAACCGGCGCGCGGCCATTCGGCGGCCTGGTATTTCGTGTGAAAATAAATGCCGCCGTTGGCATTGGGCTCGGTCATCACCTCCACCTTCAGATGGAAGTTCTTGAAGGGCTTGCCGTCGCCTTCGTAAAACAGGTGGCAGCGCTCCCCGTGGGCGACAAATGCGCCATCTTCAACCTTCCAGGTGCCGGGGTTTTCCTGCGCCAGTTTCCAGCCGGCAAAGGATTTGCCGTCCATGAGTGATACAAAACCATCCTCCTGGGCAAGGGCGGCCAGCGGCGACCCCAGGACGAAGAGGGCGGCGAAACACCGGAACAAATGTGATCTCATTAGAAGGCACATTAAACCCAGCCATGGCCGGCGCAAGATCAAATTTTGCTACGCAAGCAACGCCGCCCAACGGAGGCCGCGGGTGCTCACGCGCAGGGCGGCCAGGCCGAAGGTCTCCATGACCCCTTCGTAGATGACCGCGCCGGTGAGAATGACGTCCGCCCGGCTGGCCGGCAGACCAACGATCGCTTTCCGTTGCGCAACCGGCAGACTCCAAAGCTGCCGCACATGCCAGCGCAGACGCTCAACCCCCAAGCTCAGACCATCGAGACGCGCGCGGTCGTAACTGTCCAGCCGCGCTTCCATGCGGCCCAGGATGGTGGCCGTTCCGCCGGTGCCGATGAGCGTCGTTTCCCGGTGCCAGTCCGCGCCGCCGGAACCAGCGATCAAGAGCGGTTCGATGACCGGACCGACCTGGCTTTGGAGAAAGTCGCGCACCCATCGACGGCACTGTTCCAACTCGGCGGGCGCGGGTGGTTCACTGTGTGGAATAGCCTCCATCAGCCGAACGGTGCCGAGGGGGAAGCTGTGCCGGACGTGCGGTGACGCGCGGTGGGCGGCCACAAATTCCGTGCTGCCACCGCCCACGTCCATGATAATGAGCCCGAGGTTTGCCAGGGCTGGGTCGGTGGTCACGCCCTGGAAGGCCCACTCGGCTTCCTGCTCACCCGAAATGATCTCCACGGGCGCGCCGGCGGCCCTTTCCAGGGCCGCAACGAGTTCCGAGGCGTTCAGCGCATCCCGTGCCGCGCTCGTCGCAATGACGCGGACTGACCGCGCGCCGTCAGCGCGCGCCGTGGCGGCAAATTTTTCCACCGCGTCCGCACTCTGGCGAATCGCTTCCGGGCGCAGTTGGCGGGTCTCGTAAAAGCCGCGTCCCAGGCGGGTTTGGCGGCTTGCCTCGCGCCATGGTTCCAGCGTGCGGCCCTCCACGTCCGCCACCAGCAGCTTTATCGAGTTGGTGCCGACATCAATGACCGCTCGTCGTTCTTTGGCCATGCTGCTGAAACTTATGCCGTGCGGCTAGGTTTTGGCTTGGATAAAGTGTTGCAACCCTTCGGCCACACCCCAGCCGGCGTGTTGCTCACTGACAAATCCCCGCTCGCGGCGCACCTGCGATTTGACCTCCTCCACCGCATTGGAGGGCGTTGCCAGGAAATGGGCGAACTCTTTCCGTAACATGGGCAGGTCGTTCAGGTGATCGCCCGCCGCGAAGACGGCTTCCGGCCCCACCCCCAACCGCTGGCTGATCTCGCGCAGGGCGGTGCCCTTATTGTATGCCACGTGGCTGAACCGGGCATACACGTCATTCCTGACCACCACCAGGTTGGGCACGGTGGCGCAGTAGTCGTCCAGATACTTGTTTATCTGGTCCATATCGGGGTTGCTGGCGGCAATGATGCAGAAGGGGGAGAACGGATCCTCGTAAATGCGCGCGTGAAAACGGGCGTTGATCCAATCCACGAGGCGGGGAAGATCCCGGTAAACCTGCTCGAAAAGTTTGGCGTGTGACTCCGAGCACTGCCGATTCCAGGGTTCGAGCCCCACGTAGCTGGAATCGTGGTGCAGGAAAATCTCCCGTTCCACCAGCACCAGGTAATCAGGTTCGACCGCGATCCGGGCGCGGCCCAGGCTTTCCATGAGGCTGGACATGTGGCGGCCGGTGTTGATGACCCATTTGGCGCCCCGCCGCTGGAGGTCGCCGATCAACTCCTGCAACCGCTCCGGGATGGGCGGGTTTTCAAATTCGGCAAACAACGTTCCATCAAAATCAGTTGAGATCAGCTTTATCGGCATACAGAGTTATTCCCACCGTTGGGCCGCAAGGGGGATTGATGCAGGAAAAAGTTCCCTCCCTTGCCGGCTTGGATGCGGCTGCCCAAGGATCATCCGGCCCGCGGGCTATGTCAAAACGGATATGACGATCTTTGCGCCCGCGTGCCCTCACGCGGCGCTATTCGGGATTCTTCACCTCAGCCTTCCGGTGCATCTGGCGATGCACAAAGAAGTAATAAAGGCCTCCCAACACGAGCATCGCTCCGCCCAGCCACACCGTAATGCGGTGCATCTCGCCCTGCATGAGCTTCTCATCCTGGCCCATCTTGACGCCCATATAGCAAAGCACCGCGCTCCAAATCGCCGAGCCCAGGATGGTGTAGATGGAGAATTTCCGGTAATTCATAAGGACGATGCCCGCCGGTATGCCGATCAAGTGGCGCACGACCGGCAGCAGCCGCGATATGAAAATGCCCATCGAACCATAGTGTGTGGCCCAACGCTCCGCGCCTTCCACCTTCTCGGGTGAGATCAGGAAATAGCGGCCATAGCGCATGACGAGGGGGCGTCCGGCCCAGCGCGCGGCCCAATACATGAGGCTGGCGCCGATCCACGAGCCGATGGTGCCGGCCAGGATAATACCGGTGAAACTCAAGGGGATCTGCCCGGTATGCGCCAAGTGAGCCGCGGGCGGGATCACCAACTCGCTGGGCAGTGGCACGATGGAACTTTCGACGGCCATCAAGAGGGCAATGAGCGGGTAGCCCCCGGTGGCCAGGGTGTCCATATACCAGTCGATTAAGGTTTTGAACATGCGGCAAGACTATAAAGGAGCCACCGGATTTGGCTAGCGAAGGAAATAGCTCCGCTGCTTTTCTGAGATTGGCAGCCCGAGTTTCTCCATCACCTTGAGCAGGTCCTCCCAGACGCGGCGCTTTTCGGCCAGGGCCTGGTTGCGCAGCAGGTAAGCCGGATGATAGGTCGGCATCAACGGAGTGCCCCGGAAGGTGTGCCATTGCCCGCGCATTTTGGTGATGTAAACCACCTTGCCCAGCAAGCCTTCCATGGCGGTGGCTCCCAGACCCACGATCACCTTCGGCCGGATCAAGTCGATTTGCTCGTGCAAATACGGAATGCAGGTGCGCATTTCCTCCGGAGTCGGCTTGCGATTTCCGGAAGAGTTCGCCGGCATGTCCGGGCGGCACTTTAGAATATTTGCGATATAGACCGAATCCCGCGACAGCCCCATCGTCTGAATGATCCTGGTCAGCAACTGGCCAGCCGCGCCCACAAACGGTTCGCCCTGCGCGTCCTCGTCGGCTCCCGGGGCTTCACCCACAAACATGAGTTCGGCGTTGGGGCTGCCAACCCCAAACACCACATTTTTGCGGCTGGCGGCCAGGTGCGCGCACTTTACACACGCCAGCGCCCGCTGCTGAAGTTCCGCAAAAGCCGCCACCTTGGCATCGCCGGCGAGGGCTGGTTGCGGCTCAGGCGCTGGTGTGGGAGTTGCCGCGGCAGCCAGGCGCGCGGGAACAACCGCAGGCGCAGGGGTGGCCGGGTGAGCGGTTGGGCTGGAACTCCACGACGGACGCGTGGGAGCGGTGCGAACCGCAGGCGACCCAGGGGAGGCTGGCTGGCGGGTGGCCTGCCTGGCCGCTTTCAAAAACTTGAGCGTTTCGGGCGCCACCGGCACGAAACGCGCGCCCTGGCCTTTCAGACGTTCCAGTTCCCGGATCGTGGCCTCGAGCAACTGTTGATGCATATCCGGCATATTTCGGTTACCTGGCGGGTGTGATCGACAGGGAAACCCGGCCTTCCTGAAGCGGATCGGTGAGTTTGATGGCAATACGGGTTGGCTGGCGCCCGCCGCCCACGTCCTCATCCAACGTTTCAGAACTCACGGTGAAAGCGCGCCCGCCAGTATCGATTTTGACGTCCACGGCATCGCTGCCATCCTTGATGCGGAGGGTGTCGGCGGAGACCTGCTTCCACTCACCCCAGGTAACCAGGGCGGATTCAAACTTTCGGGCTTCGCCGAAAGCCACCCGGTCTTGGATGATCAGGGCCGGCTTTGACCCGCGCCGGAACACGAATTCCCGCTCGAGCAGCTTCAGATCGGGAACCGAATAACCGCTTTTCAGATCCAAAGTCAGGAGGTCCTCCGCATCGGAGAATTGGGTTTTGAGCACCTTGGCCCGCGCCTGGCTGCCCGCGTTCTGCAGCTTGCCGTCCAGGACCGGCACCGCATGGCCGTAGGAGCTTAGCAGTTTGCTCTCGTAACGCTTGGAGCTGAAAGTGCGGGCGGTATAGACCTCGGCCCCTGGGTCACACAGCACCATGCTTTTGCCCACGATCACGCTGAAGCTGCCAATGTCGTTGTGATTGTGGTGCTCGGCATTGTGTCCCGCTTTCAGCACCGCGGCCAACGGTGCGCCGGCGGGACCCGGGCGGCAGATCAGGACGCCGCCGTTGTCAAACCAGGTGCGGTAAGGTTCCTTCTGGGCCAGTTTCGGGGTGGGCAACCCCGGCAGCGGCCCGCCAATGGCGTTGAACACCATCCCGGGAGCCAGACCTTTGATGGGGGCGGCGAAGTTGACGGTTTTACGTTCCGGCCGATCCAGCCCGAACCGCTCCGCAATATAGCGCACCAGGGTCGGGTCGGGCCGGGCTTTGGGCGAGCAATCGGCAATGCTTGGATACAGGCCAGGGACTATTTCCGCGCGCAAGGAGTATAGAGCGGGCGCGGCGGCGGCGGGATCCGCCACCAAATCCAGCTTGCCGCCAGTGGCCTGACGAACCATCTCGGACAGCATGAGGAACCGGCCAAACCCATACACCCAGTAACCCATGCCTTCGCTGCAGTAACCGTCCGGGGTGAAGCCCCGGAGAAAGTTTTGGATATAATGTTCGGCGGCGGCCACATACCAGGCGCGTTCCTGGGCGTCATCCACGAGCGCCAGGGCGCTGCCGGCGACCCCCGCCAGGCAGACGGCGTTCCAGTTGTGGGTGGCACTGAGCCAATAGGCGCCGTCCGCGCGGCCCTCCACGATCTCTCTGAACGGTTTGAGAATTCGGCGGCCCACCTCCGCTTCCAGCTTTGCCCGGGTGACCGCCGGCAGTTTATCCCCCAGCAGGTGGTGGGTGGTGGCCAGGTCCCACCCGACGAGGGTGGCGCGCAAATCCATGTCCATAAGCTTGCCGTTAAAGCAGTCGAGCTTCCGGTCGTGGGCCGGCATCATCCAGGTACGCTCCGCGCACAAGGCATCGATGATGTCGCAGAGAGGTTGGATGAAGGTGCCCTGGTTCTCCAGGCACTCGGCCAAGGTGAGGGTGTCCAGGCGGCTATCGCGTTCGCTCAGAACCCTCTGGCACCGCACGCGGTTGCCGGTGCGGGAATAGTCCAGAAAAAGCTCGTCCGTCAACTCCGGGATCGGCTTGGGCGCCAGCGTCCGGGCGTGGGCGAGCACCGCCGCCCAGGCCTTCTGTTTCAGTTGCCCGTCCCAATAAGCGCGATCGGCGATGGTCTTTCCGGAGCCCCGGGCGCTGGCCGGGAGCCACCCGGCGATTTCCTTGACCCGCTCGGGTTTGATGGGGCTGGCCGCTTCGACCCACATCATGCCGGCCAGCAGGAAAACCAAAGC
>JBBQYD010000178.1:0-9596 GCA_038209025.1 Verrucomicrobiota bacterium
AAAACCGAGGCTGGGCTGGCAGCCACCCAGCGCTTCGGCGTCAAGATGCAGGTCAAATGCCGATCATGAGGCTCAACGGGGACGTCTTTGAGGATCTGCTCCTCGTAGGCGACTCCGCAGGTTACGCCTCGCACGTTCGCCAGCATCCTGTCGTAGTAACCTTTGCCACGACCCAGTCGGCGCCCATGCAGGTCGAAGGCTACTCCAGGCACCAGCACCAAGTCCAGTCGGATTAGCGGCAGGACCGCGGATTGCGGGGATGGCTCGCGTATCCCGTGGTGGCCCATGGTGATGTCGCGGTCCGGATCGGTTACGGCGCAGGCGACGTATTGATCGGCGGCTGGGTCGAAGCGGGGCAGGGCGGCTTCCTTCCCTTGTGCCAGGGCGGCGATCAGCCACGGCCATACGTCGATTTCCACCCCAAACGGGGCAAACAACAGAATGACCCGGGCGTCCCGCCATAACGGGGTCGCTTCCAAAATCCGGAAGGCGGCGGCGGAGCATTCCTGCCTATATTCAGGGGAGACTTGCGCGAGGCACCCCCGGATTTCCCGCCGCAGCCGCTGTTTTTCCGTTCTTGGGGTGGAGTTCATGGGCTACTGGGGCACGTCCGGCGGGGATTCCTGGGCTGGCCGGGCCTCGGCCAGTTTCTGCCGCCAGCGGGCGATGCGGTCTTTGATTTTCTTTTCCACGCCCTGATCTGTCGGTTCGTAGTATTGCCGGTTGGTTCCCAAGTAGTCCTGGGCGACAAAATGATCGGGAAAATCGTGGGCGTACTGGTAACCCTGGCCATGGCCGAGCCGCTTGGCGCCCTTGTAACTGCCGTCCCTCAGGTGCTCGGGCACGGGCAGTGTGCGGCCCGACTCCACATCCGCGAGCGCCGCGTCGATGGCCTTGACCACGCTATTGCTCTTGGTGGCGGTGGCGATGAAGATGGTGGCTTCCGCCAGAGGAATGCGGGCTTCGGGCCAGCCCACAAATTCAGCGGCATGGCACGCCGCATCGGCCAAAACCAGGGCCATGGGGTCCGCCAGACCCACATCTTCCGCCGCGTGGATGAGCAGGCGGCGGGCGATAAAGCGCGGATCCTCCCCCGCGTGGATCATCTTGGCGAGCCAATACAGCGCCGCATCCGGGTCGCTCCCTCGCATCGACTTGATAAAGGCGGAAATGGTATCGTAATGCGCATCTTCATTGTCATAGACCAGCGCCTTCTTCTGGATGCTCTGCTCGGCGACAGACAAATTGATGGCGATGGTCCCGTCGGGTTCAGGGTTGGTGGTAAGCGCGGCGATCTCGAGGGCGTTAAGCGCCTTGCGGGCATCCCCATCCGCGAGTCTGGCCAGGTGGCGCAGGGCGTCTTCCTGTCCCTGAATGCGCAGATGGCCCAAACCGCGTTCGGCATCCACCAACGCGCGCCGCAAGAGGCTGTAAAGGTCGTCCTCCGTCAGGGGACGGAGTTCAAAAATCTGCGAACGGGACACGAGCGGTGAATTGACAAAGAAGAAGGGATTGTGCGTGGTGGCACCGATGAGCCTGACCACCCCTGACTCCACATCGGGAAGCAGGACGTCCTGCTGCGCTTTGTTGAACCGGTGGATCTCATCCACGAACAGGATGGTGGATTGATGTTTATTCTCGAGCCGGTTGGCGGCGGCCGAGAGGACCCGCCGCATATCGGAGACGTTCGATTCCACGCCGCTGAGGCGCTCGAACTTGCTGCGGGTTTGCCCGGCGATGATCTGGGCGAGGGAGGTTTTGCCGGTGCCCGGAGGTCCGTAAAAGATCAGTGACTGAACGCGATCCGCCTCGATGGCGCGGCGCAGCAGATGTCCCGGCCCCAGGATATGGGATTGCCCAACGAACTCGTTCAGGTCCCGGGGGCGCATGCGCGCCGCGAGCGGTTGATGCCGGGCCGCCGCCTCGCCCGCCGGTGCGGCGGCAGACTCGGGGGACTCTCGCGGTTCGAACAGATCATCACTCGCCATAGTCCGAAAATAACATGAACCGCGCGCGGAGCTACCTGAAAACTCGCCTCCTGGCCGGGATCGAACGCCACTCGCAACGGCCCGGCCATAGATGCTATCCACTCCACACACCGCATGAGTCAAGGGATTCCAATGACCCGTTCAAGGGCTCTACCGCTCAAGCGCGTGGCGCAACCCGTCACGCGTTGTCAATTGTCGGACCGCTTTAGAACCGGGATTTTCGGTATTGAATGGGGGAGTGTCCGAAATGTCTTCGGAAAACCCTTGAGAAATAGAATTGGTCGCTGAAGCCACAGAGTTCAGCGATTTCCGCCACCGTGCTGCGCGTGCTGGAGAGATACTGGCTGGCCATCTGGAGTCGGCGCTGATTGAGCCATTCCATGGGCCGGAGACCGGTTTCACGTTTGAAGATGCGTCCAAAATAGACGGGGTTCAGACCGACTGCCCGTGCCCATTCAGCCAGGGTGATGGTTTGTTTCATGCGGGAATTCACCCACATTTCGGCGGTTAGGACTTTATCAACCGCACTGCGTTCATGGGCAAAGGTGTTATCGAGTGGCGCCAGGAGGTGGGAGAGCAGGAAGGCCAGCCAATGGAAGAGCGCGCCGGCGATTTCAAGGTCGCGGTAATGGGAGGTGCTGGCAAAAGCGTTCAGCACGTGGTCGAATTCCAGCGTGTATTGCGCCGGGTCAGCCCACGAGTAAAGGCGGTTGAACTTGCGTTGGAGCAGGGTGTTGGGAATGGAGCCATGTTCGAGCGCGAGGGAGGCGCTGAGGCTGACATGAGGTTTTGCAGGATCGTGGTCATAGCTGAACTCGTCCGCCCCGGAAATGACTATCAAATCGCCGGTATGGAGTTCCAGGCGCCGCCCGTTAATCGTGGCCCGGCAGGAGCCCTTTTCGACGAAGAAAAAATTGACCATGTCAGCCGCCAAACGGGAGGTGGGGACGGACCACTCGGCGTAGCCGCCATATCGCCCAAACCAGTGGACTCTGAGCCCCAGCCCAATTTGGTAGGCGAGCTTCCAATCGTGGTGGTAGGGTGTCACAGCCATGGTTGAAATAGTACATTTTGACCCGGGCTGAAGTCCATAGGTTTGTTTGGGGTGGGTGGTTAAGCTGAGCAAGTCGCACCCACCTGGGATGGTCCCGGCCGGTGCGTCGCTTATGACTGGACGCGAACGCCTGCTCAGGACCCTTGCCGCGCAACCCGTTGATCGCCGGGCTATCGCCCCATTTCTGCATGCCAATTTCGTGCGGGAGTTTTTTCACAGCAACGAGGTGGATGTGGCGGTGGAGACGGCGACAGTTTACGAAGAGTTGGGGTTTGATATGATCCATCGGAACTGCACGCCGGAGTATGACGACTTTGCGATTGCGGGCCCCAACTGGACACCGGAAGTGAGCGAGCGGCAGGGGCCGGATTGGGTCGAGAAGGCGGTGGTGGTGCGTACGCCAGGCGGAGCCTTGCGGCGGGTGACCCGGAGTGGGCGATTATACGAATATGAGACGAGTTGTTTTCTGGTGGAAGCGCCGATCAAGCAGCCTGCGGACCTTGAGCTTTGTGCGAAGTACCAACCGCCCGTGCCCCGGTTGGACACCACGGAAATCACGCGGGCCAGAGGGATCGTGGGGGACCGCGGGTTGACCGCCCCCTGGGTCCAGGGGGCGTTCAACGAGGTGGCCTACCTGGTGCGCGGGAGCGCGATTCTCCTGGACCCGCTGGATGACGAGGGTTTCTACCGGGAACTGATCAGCTACTTTTTGAAACGCAACCTGGAGAAGTTGCGGCAATTTGTGGAGGCGGGAGCAGACTTCATCAGCATCGCGGGAAACGAGGCTAACGGGACCACCGTAGGGCCGGCTTACTTCCGGTCTTACGTGCTGCAATATGAGAAAGAGTTGATGGCAGCGCTGCATCGAATGGGCGGCCGGGCCATCTATCACAATTGCGGGGGGGCGGCATTGTTGCTGCCGATTCTGCGGGAGATCGGCATGGATGTTTATGAATCGCTGACTCCCCCCCCCTTCGGCGATACCAACCTTGAACAGGCCGTGGAGGTCATGGCGGGGGTTCCGCTCATGGGCGGGTTGGACCAGATCCAGTTCCTGCGTGAGGCAACTCCGGACCAGGTCCGTGAACGAGTGAGGCAGATGGCCCGGGTGACCGCGGGGCACAAGCAGTTTATTCTGGGGACAAGCGACTACATCAACGAATATACTCCGCTTGAGAACGTGCTGGCCATGAGGTCGGCCGTGGAAAACTTGTAAAGTGAACATCCAGTTGACGGCATTGGACACGGCGATTTTCGCGATTTACATCCTTGCGGTAATGGGGGTGGGGGTCATTGCCTCCCGGCGGGGTCAGCGGACCAAACGGGACTATTTTCTGGCCGGAGACCGCCTGCCCTGGTGGATGATAGGGGCAAGCATCGTTGCCGCCAACATCAGCAGCCACCATTTCGTGGGGATCATGGGGACCGCCTACGCCAAGGGCTTTATCTCCATGCACATCTCCTGGGGAGCGGTGTTGATCGGCTTTAACGCCCTGCTTTGGATTTTTCTGCCGTTTTATTTGCGCAACGGTTTTTACACCATGCCGGAGTTCCTGGACCGGCGTTACGGCGGCGCCGCCCGGATCACCTTTGCGGTGCTGGTGGTGCTTACTTACATCTTTGTGGAAATCAGCGCGGTGCTTTACCTGGGGGCGGTGGTGTTCCAGGAATTGCTGGGGGTGCCCGTAATGACGAGTGTGGTGCTCCTCGCGGGTTTCACAGGCATCTATACCATCATGGGCGGGTTGCGAGCGGTAATCTGGACGGAGATGTTTCAGTTGATCGTCCTGCTGGCGGGTGGCATCGCCTTGCTGCTGGCCACGTTGCACCGGGCCGGAGGAATTTCCGCGCTGGCCGAGAACTCCACTCAATGGCACCTGATCGCTCCGGCATCCGATCCGGACTTCCCCTGGACCATGTACCTGGGCGGCATCGTATGCATCAGCGTGTTCTACAACGCCACCAACCAGTTTATCGTGCAACGGGCGCTCGCGGCCAGAAGCGAGTCGCACGCCCGCCGCGGAATTGTCTTTGCCCAGTATTTGACCTTCTTCATGCCGCTGATCATCATCGTTCCGGGCTTGCTGGCTCCCAGGCTATTCCCGGCTTTGGAGAAACCCGACCTCGTTTTTCCCAAGCTCGTGAAGGAATTGCTGCCGTCCGGGTTGGTGGGTTTGGTAATGGCGGGGTTGATTGCGGCGGTGATGTCGCACATTTCCGGGGCCGTGAACTCCTGCACGACGATTGCCACCATCGATTTCTATTTGCCAATTATGCGGCTGTTGAGGAGGCGCCGGCAGGAGGCGGATGATGCCAAAGCCGGGGAAGCCGAGGCCGACCGGCACGCGGTGCGATTTGGCCGGGTGGCGGGAGTGGTCATTATTTTGCTGGGCATTTTCTGGGCGGAAGTATTGACCCGGCATTCGGATCGCCCCATTTTTATCTACCTGCTCAATGCCTACGGCTATTTCACCCCTGGCATCGCCGCCATGTTCCTGCTGGGAATACTTTGGAAACGCACGACCCAGGCCGGCGCTCTGTCGGCGGGGATCCTCACCATCCCTCTATCTGTGGCCCTGGAGTCGTGGCTCCCTGGCATGCCGTTTATGAACCGCACGGGAATTGTCTTTTGGATATGCATCGGGGTGTGCATGGGAGTCAGTTTGGTGACCAAGGCGAAACCAGAGTCTGAGCTGACAGGCTTGATCTGGACGAAGGAGAGCCTGGCTTGGCGGACGCCTGATGGGGCCAAAGGGCAGGGCATGCGGCAGACGGTTTTCTGGTGGGCGCTGGTCACCGCTTTGGTCCTGTTCTTCTTTGTACGATTCCCCTGAACTGGGGTTGGCTTGAAGGGCCTGGCGGCGGCAGCGAGCCGGGAAAAGGCGGTTGAAAAACTCCATATTCTCACGCTGGTTTGTCTATGGAGTTTTTAAAAGGACACATGATAGCCTCACCCCATGATTCTTGCGGTGTATTCCAGATCCTTCGCGGGTGCCCGGTCGCGGACCAGTTTTGGTTTCACGTTGATTGAACTGCTGGTGGTCATCGCGATTATTGCGATTCTCGCGGCGATGTTGTTGCCGGCGCTGGCCAAGGCCAAGGAGCGGGCGAAGCGGATTCAATGTGTTTCAAATATGAAACAGCAGGGGTTGGCCATGGTGATGTATCGGGACGACAGTGAAGACCGGTTCCCTTCCTATCAATCCGCCACCATGTCCTATTACGCGTATGGGGGAAAAAACGGCACGGAGTATAACTCGACGAACCGGATGCTAAACCCGTACATCAGCATCCAGGGTTCCGTAAACACAAATACCGAAGGAGCCGCTTTGGCTTTCAAATGCCCGAGTGACAACGGCGCCCTGAAAGCCGCCTGGGCCAATGACCGGAAGCCTACCGTGTACGACACGTTTGGGAGCAGCTACTTCTACAACAGCGGCGCGAATAATAATGATGGTGCGTTGGGGTTGTATGATAAAAAGACGGCTCAGATCAAGCACCCATCGCTGGTCATCGAGGTGAATGATTTCTCGTTCAACGTTCATCTGAAGAACAACATGGTTTTTCAGTTTGCTTACTGGCACGACCGCGGGCGCCTTGGGTTTGGCACGCTTTGCTTTGTCGATGGACACGTGGATTATGCCCAGGCCACGCGGAACGCTTCTGATTATCAGCGGAGCAGCAAATGGACCTTTGTTTACGATGACTGACGGAGATCATAATGTCGCAAATCCAGCAGGTTAACCAACATCCAGAAGAACGTATGACCCTAAGAATTACAAGACGCACAATGGCGCTTGCGAGCGCAGTCCTGTTACTGACAACCACCGCCTACGTTTCGCGAGGCGCAAACCTGGTGCAGTACTGGCATTTCGAAGAGGTTGGTGCGGGCGCCGCCACGAATGTGCTGGCTGCCGGCAATCCTGCCACACTGGTCAATGCTGACACCAACGTCTGCTGGGTGGCCGGGGATTTTCCCTACCTGCTCACGAACTCAACTGTTTCCATAAACCTGGATGGCGTTGATGATTTCATCAACCTGGGCAACCTCCACCTGAACGGTTCGGCGACCCTTGCTTTCTGGATAAAACCAGCGGCTTACGTTGCCGATATGCGCCTGTTTTCGCCGTCGCCGATTCCCAGCCCGTATGGCGGCCTGATCAGAATCGACCCATTCGCAACGGGCACCTACCAGGTTAATAACGGCGGCAGTTGGCTTAGTGTGGGTTCTGTAGAAAACGTGCCGGTCGGGCAGTGGACCCACGTGGCCTTCAGTTATGGTCTCGGATTGTTGCGGATGTATGTGAACGGGGCGTTGGCTGGAACCATCTCCGGCAGTTTTCCCTTTGACCAGACGGAGTTTTGTCTGGGGCAACTCTTTGGGGCTTCGGGAAAGCCGTTCAGCGGCGCTTTTGACGAGTTGTCGATTTGGGATGGGCCGCTAAGCGCGAGTTCGATTCAACAGTTGGCGGCGGGCGTGGCTGCCAATACGGTGGTTGACCTGCCCCCGCTCTCCGGCACGGCGAAGCTTGTCCAGTACTTCAAACTCGATGATGGCGCTGGTTCCTATAGCGCCGCCAATAGCGTGGCGGGCGGCAACATTGGGAACCTGGTCAACATCGATCCCGGCATCGCCTGGATAACCAGCGGGCTGCCCGCGCCGTTGGCCGGGGACGTGGCCAGCCTGGCTTTTGTTCCGCCAGCTTCCAACCGGGTGGATCTCGGTAATTTTGGCCTGGTCAGCTCGGGAACGATTTCCCTCTGGCTCAAACCCCTGACCAACTCTGGAGACACGCGCATCTATGGCCAGACTACCGGTGGGGTGGGCATGCCGGGAGCGATTGGTTTTGTGGGCAGCGGCGCCCTGCAATGCTATGATGGCGCTGCCTGGATGAGGGTCGCCCCCGATGGTGCCGTGCCCACCAACCAGTGGACTCATCTGGCCGTGGCTTATTCCCAAGGCGTGGCGACGGCTTTTATCAATGGGGTGCCGCAGATCAGCGCTCGCTCGGGGCTGCTGTTCGACACCAACAACTTTGGCTTGGGATCGCAATTCCTGATGATGTATGGCAGACCGTATTATGGGGAAATGGATGACGTCTCCGTGTGGGACCAGGCACTGTCCCTCACCAGTATCCGGCAACTCGCCGCCGGAGTCTCACCGCTCCAGATTGTAGATGTGCCGGAACCCGACCCCGGGATCACGCTCAGTTCGGTGATCGTGACTGGAGTGCCGCCCGTATTGAAGCAATACTTTCCGATCGAGGGCTCCTCTGACTCCACCAACCTGGCGAACATGGTCTCTGGCGGAACCACCGGCTACCTGATGAATTACACCAACCAGGCGCCTTCCTGGACCACCACCAACGTGCCTTCGCAGCTCGCCCATTCAACCACCGCCCTCTATATGGACGGCTACAAGAACTATGCAAATCTCAAGAACCTGGGTTTGAGCGGCTCGGGGACAATCTCCATGTGGATCAATCCGTCCACTTTGGCTATCTTTGGAACGTCCGGCGGGGGAACCAGACGTTTTATATCACCCTTGACCGGGACGGCGTCCCTACAAGGCGCGCTGGGTGTCAATGCCGATGGCAGCGTGTGGGTTTCCGGAGCCGGCGGCGCAGCCATCAGCCTGGCCCCCGCGGCGTTGAGCACTAATCGTTGGTATCATATCGCGGTAACCTATGCAGGGGGCCTGGCGACAATGTTCATCGATGGTCTGGAACGATGGACCGGTGCGGCAGGGTTTGGCTTTGCCACCGCCGAAACGGGGCTGGGAGCGAAGTTTGCTAACAATTACGGTTCGACGTTTTGCGGGCTCATGGATGAGGCAGCATTTTGGAATGGGCCGTTGTCCGCCCCTAGCATTGCGCAGTTGGCCGCCGGAGCGTCGCCGACCAACATCGTGGAGACGGGCGAACAGCTCATGTTGTCGTGGCCCACTTTTCCAGGGACTTTTGTGCTGCAGCAGACCGCCAGCCTTTCCGGTGGATGGTTTACGGTGAGCCGCACTCCCGTGCTGAACACCAACGGCACATACAATATTGCTGTTCCGCTCCACCCCGGCACCCCGGGATTATACTACCGGCTTAAGAAATTCTAAGCGACCACCGCCGAGCGAGCGGCATCCAGACTGGCTGACGACCCGGCTGGGCAAGTGCTGTCGGAAGTGCCGGCCTGAAGACAGGTTCAGGCTTCACCCGTACAAATTTTAAACGAATCATGAACATCCAATTATCACAGGAAGATCCGAACTGCTCCGTTACCCGGCGTGAGTTTCTTCGGCGCAGCGGTGTGATTGCCGGCGCCTTGGCCCTGGTCTCACCCATCCCCGGGCTGGCTCAAGCGGCAGCAAAGAAAATCCGCATTGGCATTGTGGGCGGGCGTTTTGGAGCGGGCTTTCAGTTTCAGGAACACCCGGATTGCATTGTGGAGGCGGTGAGTGACTTGCGTCCTGAACGCCTGGCGACGCTCAAAAAAGCCTACCGATGCAATAAAGGGTATGAATCGCTCGAAAAACTGATCCTGGACAAAAACATCGACGCGGTGTT
>JBBQYD010000179.1:0-9582 GCA_038209025.1 Verrucomicrobiota bacterium
GTAACAGTTTAGCTCCTCCGCTGAGCCGCACGCTTTGCGCTCAACAACGAAGCGGAATGTCTAGCTTGTGCTTGAGCGGTTTTCGAAAGAGAGCAGCCTGGGCGTGTGCGGTTGGTTGTGTTAGCAGCACGTAGAAAAATCGGTGCGGCTTCTTACCCTGGCGGCGAGCGGTTTCAAAGAGGCTGCGCAGCACGCTGTGGTTCTCCAAGCCTTTTTCGGAGCGGGTCCCCTGGACGACTTTTCTCATGATGACCAGCGGACGCAGGCTACGTTCGGCTTGGTTATTGGTCGGGGGAACTTGGGGACGACGAAAGCAGGTCAAGAGGAGCTTTTGCTCCGGGCCGGACAGTCGTTTGCGAAAGGCCTCGGCTCTGGGATGGCCCAGCGCAGTGGCGCACAAAATACGCAACTCACGGCGCAAGGCCTGCCCTTTGCGTTTGGCCACTTTGGCCCGCCAGCGGCCTCGACAAAGCCGGTGGTGGGCTTGGCAGGCGGTGCGGACCCAGCCCTGAATATTTTGGCAGAACTGGCGGGCGGCGGGGTCCGCCGCCTTGCCCTGGAGCAGCGCCAGTTCGGCTGCCAATTCTTTGGCTTTGGTTTTGATGTGTGCCAGACAGCTCTGCCGGTCCTTGGGATGGATTCCGTTATAGGAGGCGTAGGCGTCGGCCACCAGCGTGCCGGCGAAACGCTCGCCAAAAACGCTTTGGGCCGCCTCGGCTGAACGGTGGGCATCAAGATGGTAGAGCGCCAGGTCTTCATTGCCGGCATACCACGCCCAATAGGGCTGCCCATCATGCCGCCAGGAGGTTTCGTCACCATGGGCGACGGGCAAGGCGCGAATTTTCTGCAAGAGGTCGGCATAAAGCGGCAGGCCCCGGCGCACGGCTTGCCGTTCGAAGCCATAAGCACTGGCGGGAACGAACTTCAACCCGAAGAAATCATCGAAGAACTGGCTGATTTTACGGTCCGGAACGTTCAACTGGTAGCGCAAGTACGTGGCGGTGGCTTTGGCGGCCGGGCCGATGTAAGCCCCCGGCATTTCTCCCGGCCCGGAGAGCCACACGTTTTTGTCGCAACCCGGACAGTAGGCTTGCTGGTGCTGGAAGCAGGTGACGAGCGTGCGCGGTTCCAGCACGATGTCTTCCTGGAGGTGTTCGTGAATTTGCGAGACGGGCTCCAGGTTGGGATGCTGACAGTCCGGGCAGCGCTTGGGTGGGGGGACCTTTACGGTCTGGTCGATGCGAGTTGGCTTGGCGCGCTGCCAGGGTGGATGGCCCACTGGAGCGCCGCGCTTTTTGCGCTGAGCCAAAGGGCACTCCCGGGAGGGTGCCGCGGGCGCCTTGCGCCCTTTGAACTGGCGGCGGTGCAGCGCCTGGAATTGAGCGCGCAGTTGATCGTTCTGCAGTTCCAGTTCTTTGCGCTGGCGCTGCTCCTGTCGCAATTCCTTGTGCAGCTCCTCCAGTTGGTATTCGTAATGGCATTCGGTGCCGCCGCCTTGTTGATACCGCTGAAAAACCCAGCTGGTGGATAGACCTTCAAGATATGGGCATCCATCCCGGTAGGGGCAACGGAAGTCCTCGGGCAGATCTTTAAACTCGGGCATGGTTAGTCGGAGGGCGGCTCTTGGAGCAGTCGCCAGTTAGCCTCCGAGAGTCGCTGCAGCAGTTTGCGCACTTTGAGGTGGTTGCGGGTCATGGCCCGGACCTGAGGCACTAAATCCTGGCGGACGTATTTAGTGACCGTCTTTTGGTCCAGCTTGGTGGTGAGGTGATAGCCGCGCTGGGAGGGGTTCTTGTGCAGGGAGCCCTGGAGGAGATCCAACGCTTGATGGATTTGGCGTTCGAGTTGTTCCTTGCGGAACTGGAGAACTTCGGATGGTTTGCTAATGTGTATGCGTATATCTACGCATACTTTGAGGCCTCAAAATCAGCCCGTCAATGCGGAAATCGTAGAATTAATGAATAAAAACGTCTGGAGGAGCTAAACTGTTACCAACGTTCTCGTCTCGCGCCCGGGGTCAGACCAGCACATTATCTCCTGTTTAGCCCCTTCCATATTCCTACCTCCGGCTTTGTGGGTGGTGTCAGCCGGCACCACGACTCATCACACCTCTCCCGCCGTAGCCTCTGAGCGAAGCGGGATGCTAAATCGCGCCCGCATACTGGATGCGCACCTTGCGAGCCATGCGCGCAGCCGATGCCGGGCAGTCAACTGGTGCCAATTACTTCACGATAGTATGAACTGCCCGCCCTGCTATAATGTCATTATATTCCGCAGGTTTTACTCTCCTGGCTCGGCTCGGGCAGATCGGCCCCGGCGGCCCACCAGCCAGGCCAGATACCCCACGCTGCCCGTGCTCAAGCGCTCTGCAATCCAGGCCAGCGGCATGGTCGTTTCGCGACGCAGCGCCCGCGCCAGGGCCCCTTTGGCCGCACCGCCCTTGCGCGTGGCTTGGAGCGTCGCTTCGCCCCAGCCCAACCGCCCCGCCAAAGTGGCTCGGCCCAGCGAGCGTGCCCACCTGCTCCAGCAGTTCCTTCCGAAACTGCTCGCCACCCAGGCACCAGCCCCGCGCTGATCTTCAGAACTGTGGCTGCCGTGCCATCAAACTGAGCCTGCTCCGGGTATAGGCCAAAAGCAAACAGAATTCCCCCACCAGCCACACCCAATGCAGACCGGCTTTCCGGAGCTCCGCAGGAGACCTCCCGTATGCCTTGGGTAATCCGGGCCGGACCGCGGCCTGGGAAGGTCGTTGAGATAAGCATGACACCTACTCGACCGTAGGGGGCACCAGGCGCTACTCAACCGTAGGGGGCACCAGGTAGCGCGGTGTAAGGATTGACGGACGCTCACCCACTGCCAATCACTCCCCGGACAGCGCCCGCGCAATGGATTGGGATTGAATTTACGGGGGGTGGGCCCGTATAGTGGCAGGAAGACGGGACCGCATCCAACTATGCCATTTACTGCCGCAGACATTGCCGCGCAACTCGGGGGCGAAATCCTCGGGGACCCCACGCTGGTGCTGCACCGGTTCGCGCCGGCTGATCGCGCTCTGCCGGGAGACCTGACTTTCGCCGAGAACGAAAACTATTTTGTCCGTGCGGAGCAGAGCGCGGCGTCCGCAATCATCGTCGATGGCCCGTTCACCAGCCATCGAAAGACCCTGATCCGGGTGGCTAATTCGCGCATCGCCTTCGCCAAGGTCCTGCCGTTGTTCTTCCCGGAGCCGCTGTTTGCGCCGGGCATTCATGCCACGGCGGTGGTCGCCGCAACCGCCCAGATTGATCCCTCGGCCCACATCGGCCCCCACTGCGTGGTGGGGGACAAGGTGCGCATGGGCAGCCGCTGCGTGTTGCGCGGCGGCAATCATGTGGGGGCCAACTGCCAGTTTGGCGAGGATGTCCACCTGTTTCCCAATGTGGTGCTCTACCCGGGCACGGAGCTCGGCAACCGCGTGCGCATTCACTCGGGGACGGTCATCGGCGCGGACGGCTTTGGTTATGTGCAGGATGCCGGCAGCCACCGCAAGGTGCCGCAGATCGGCAACGTGGTGATCCGGGATGATGTGGAAATCGGGGCCAACGTAACGGTGGACCGGGGGGCGCTCGGACCAACGATCATCGGCACCGGGACAAAAATCGACAACCTGGTGCAGATCGGGCACAACGTTACTTTAGGTGAACATTGCCTGGTGGTGGCGCAAGCCGGCCTGGCGGGCAGCTCGCGGCTGGGGAACCACGTCATTTTGGCCGGCCAGGTGGGTCTCGCCGGACATCTTAAGATCGGCAACCGGGTCTCGGTGGCAGCCCAGTCGGGCGTGATGCACAACATTCCCGATGGCGAAAAATGGTTCGGCTCCCCCGCCATGCCCGACCGCCAGATGAAACGACAAATCATTGCCACCCAGCAATTGCCGGAACTCATCCGGCGCGTCGCGGAATTGGAAAGAAGGATGCTCTTGCAGGCGGAAGCCGCGAAAACCGCCGGGGAACCACCTCAGGTCTAGAACTTCAACACTTTGACGGCTTCATTGGTCCAGTTGACCAACGCGCCCGGGAACATGCCCAAGTAAAACATGCCGGCCAGGCAGACATAAATGGCCGCGCGCGTGGGCAGCGGAATCCGGATGGGCGAAAGATCGGGGGTCTCTTTGCTCCAATAGATGGCCTTGATAACGCCGAAGTAGTAGTAGAAGGAGATCACCACGCCGCCAATGGCGATGAAGGCCAGGCAGAGATATCCTGGTCGGGCGGAGGCCTGTTCGATGATCGATTTAAGCAGCAAAAACTTCCCGAAGAAACCGGCCAGCGGCGGGATGCCCGCCAGTGAAACCATGGAGATGGTCATGGTGGCCGCCAGCAGGGGGGAGCGCTGGCTTAACCCGGCCAGGCCGCTGATGTCCTCGGTCTCCAGGTGGCGCAACACCACGCCGATGACGATGAACGCCGCGAGCACCGTGAACAGGTAACCGCTCAGGTAGTACAGCACGGCGGACTGCCCTTGCTGGCTCAAAGCCGAAATGCCCAGCAGCAGGTAACCGGCGTGCGCGATGCTGGAGTAACCAAGCAGGCGCTTCACGTTTCGCTGCGGAACCGCCCCCAAATTCCCGTAAAGGATGGTGGCTCCCGAAGCGGCCATCAGCAGCCACGCGTAGTCGCTGATGACGGCGGGAACCGCGGTGAACAGAACCCGCATGAGCAGCACAAAGCCGGCGGCTTTGGAACCGACCGCCAGGAAGGCGGCGGTCGGTGACGGCGCGCCCTGGTACACATCCGGCGCCCAAATCTGGAACGGAAACGCGGCGATCTTAAATCCCAGCCCGGCGAGGAGCATCACCAAGCCGGCCAGGAAAACCCGGTTCTCCTTGTAGCGGGCGACCGTCGCCGCCAGCTCAGGGAAACTGAAGCTTCCCGCCACGCCCGAAACCAGCGCAATGCCAAAGACCATGAAGGAGGTGGAAAGCGCGCCAATGATCAGGTATTTGACCCCGGCCTCCAGGGACGTCAACCGGTTGCGCTGGAAGCTGACGAGGATGTAAAGCGTCACGGTGATCAGTTCGAGGGAAACAAACAGCAGCGCAAAGTCATTGGCGGAAGCCGCCAGCAGCATCCCGAGCAGCGCAAACAACACCAGCGAATAGTATTCGCCCGCTCCCGCTTTAAAGCGATCCGAATACTCGGCGGCCAGCACCAGCACAATCGCGGTCGCCAGCAGGAAAAACCGTTTGAAGAACAAGGCCAGGCCATCGAGCACAAACATGGAGCCAAACGCGTATTGCGGGTCCATGCCGGACCGCAGGGCGGCGAAGCTGTAAACCAGGATGCCGAGGACGCCCGCGACCGCGATGTAAGCCAGCGCGCGGCGCGCCGTGGCTGGCACCCACAGTTCCGCCAGCAGCAGCGCCAGGCCCAATCCCAGCACCAGCAATTCGTGACTCAACAAAAGCGTGTTCATCAATTCCTAAGCATGAGTTGCGACGTTGCGCCAAGCCCGGTCACCGCCGGCTGACCCTGGGTCGCCGGGCGGTTGACCGACTCCAGGATTCGGGCGGCGCCAATTTCCACATGACGCGTAAGGAGCCGCGGGTAAAACCCAAAAATCAGCAGGCTGGCCAGCAGCAGCACAAACGGCGCCTTGCGCCACGGATGCGCAGCATCGGCGATATGGACCCACCGTTCCGCGAGCGGCCCCTGCAACATCGCGCGCACGGCTCGCAGAAAGTAAACAGCCCCCACCACCAGGGCCGCCCAGCAGGCGATGACCGTCACCGCCGGATACACCTTCCACGCCCCAAAGAATACCGTGACCTCCCCCGCAAAGTTCGCGAACCCCGGCAGGCCGCAGCCGGCGAAAGCCGCCATCAACAGGAGCACCCCGATGAAGGGCAGGCGGCGCAGGAAGCCGCCGAGCTGGCTCATTTCCAGCGTGCCGGTCTGGCGATACACATAGCCGCTCAGGGCGAAGGTAAGCGCCGCCAGAAAGCCGTGAGCCACCATCACGAGCACCGCGCCGGTGATCCCGATAACGTTGAGGGTGGCGATGCCCAGGAAGACAAAACCCATGTGCGCAACACTGGAGTAACCGACCAGCCAGTTGAAATCCTTCTGGCGCATGGCCACCCAGCCGCAATAGAGCAGGTTCCCCAGGCAGAGCCAGGCCAGGATTGGCATCCAGACCCTGGCGGCATCAGGCAGCATGGGAATGGCCACGCGAATCAGCGCATAAAGCCCGAACTTCTTAAGCACGCCGGCGTGCAACATGGCGGTGGCGGTCGGCGCGCTGGCGTAACCCATCGGCGCCCAGGAATGGAAAGGCCACAGCGACACCAGGATGCCGAAACCAAAGAGCAGCAGCGGGAAAATAACCCCCTGCACCGCAACTGCCATCGGGTTTTTGGCGAAGTGGGCGGTCAGGTCAGGAATGCTGAATGTGTTCGCGCCGGAATAGACGCACAACCCGATCAATCCCAGCAGCGCGATGAGCGATCCAATCCCCAAATACAGGGTGATCTGAAAGGTCGCATAATTCTTCTGCTCCCCCCTGCCCCACAGGCCAATCATCAGGAAGGTTGGCACCAGGGCGAACTCGTGGAAGATGTAGAAGAAGAAAAGATCGAGGCTGGCGAAAGCGCCGATCACACCGCCGGCCATGACCAGCAGCAGAATGTAGAACTCCTTCTCCCGTTCCTGAATGTCCCAGGAAGCGCAGGCGGCCGCAAAGGCCACGATGGCAGCCATGAGAATCAGGGCGACGTTGATGCCATCCACGCCCACGTGATAAGCGATGCCCAGGGAATCGATCCAGGGGATGAATTGTGTGAACTGGTATTCGGCGGAGGCAACGTTGAAGCGAGCGTATAGAATGACCGCGAGCACCGCGGAAATGAAGGTGGCGAAAACCGCTCCGGCGCGCATGACCACCCGGTAGTTGCGCGGCACGAAAGCCAGCAGCAGGGCCGCCAGCAAAGGCACTCCAAGAATGTAGGTGAGTATCGACATGGTTTATCTTCCCAGCACAAGATACAGAACCAGCGCCACGCCCAGCGTAAAGAGCAGGGCATACGTTTGCAGGTTGCCCGTTTGCAGCAGGCGCAGGGTGCGGGCGGCTATTTCGGTGGTGCCATGCGTGCCCCGCACCATCAGCCCGGCTATCAGCCACCGGTCCACCCACGCCGCCACACTCGCGAGCAGCTCATGCAGACGAATCACCGTGGCGGCGTACAGCTCATCGAAATAAAACCGCTCACGCATGGCGGTGGATAGCGCGCCCAGCCGCGCCGGCAGCGGGTCGCTGGCGGCTTTGCCATACAACGCCCAGGCCGCGCCAAAACCGGCGGCGGCGGCCACCAACCCCAGGATCGCCGCCACGGGCGAGTGGGCAATCGGATAGACCAACTGCTGCAGGAAGCCCAGGGAGTGCCCATTTTCGCCGCGCGTAAAGAAATGCTGCAGCATCGGCTCAACCGAAATGACCCCGGCGATCACGCTCATGAAGGCCAGCACGCGCAGGGGCCAGGTAACCACCCCCGGAGATTCGTGGGCATGTCCCGCAGCCGGCGACCGTTCAGCGCCGAGGAACACCACGAACCAGAGCCGGAACATGTAGAAGGCGGTCAGCATCGCCACAAAGACCCCGAGGGCAAACAGGGCGTATTGGCCCCGCGCAAAGGCCTGCGCCAAAATTGCGTCTTTGCTGAAAAACCCGCTGAGCGGCCAAACGCCGGCCAGGGCCACCGTGCCCAGCAGGAACGTCCAGAAGGTCACCGGCATCCTGCGCTTCAGCCCGCCCATCTTCCAGA
This sequence comes from Verrucomicrobiota bacterium, assembly GCA_038209025.1. Lineage (GTDB taxonomy): Bacteria > Verrucomicrobiota > Verrucomicrobiia > Limisphaerales > UBA8199 > JBBQYD01. Next base: position 7,799 of record JBBQYD010000179.1, read on the forward strand.
TGTCCTGCTCGTGATGCACCGCCAGGATGATTGAGCCCGCACCCAGGAACAAGAGCGCCTTGAAAAAGGCGTGGGTGGTCAGATGGAACATCGCGGGGCCAGGCCCTTGCAGGCCCACCGCCATGACCATGTAACCGAGTTGCGACAACGTGGAGTAAGCCAGGATGCGCTTGATATCATTTTGCTGCACGGCAATGAGGGCCGCCAGCAGCGCGGTGAACCCGCCAATCCAGGCAATCACCTGAAGCGAGCCCGGATTCAGGAGGAAGATCACGCGGCACAGCATATAGACACCGGCCGCCACCATGGTGGCGGCGTGGATCAAGGCGCTGACCGGCGTAGGGCCTTCCATGGCGTCGGGCAGCCATACATGCAGGGGAAACTGCGCGCTCTTGCCCATCGCCCCGCAGAAGATCAGCAGGCCGATAATCGTAGCGCTTGCGCCCAGGGCGTCGGGGTTCGCAAGTTTAAGGTCCTCAAGCTCGCCAAAGTTGAGGCTGCCCATCACCTGCCAGACCATGAGTATCCCCAAAATGAACCCGAAATCCCCAAGCCGGTTCGTGATGAACGCTTTTTTGCCGGCGTCCGCCGCGCTCGGTTTCTCGAACCAGAAGCCGATGAGCAGGTAGCTCGACATTCCTACCAGCTCCCAAAAAATGAACAGTTCGAGGAAATTGTTCGCGAGCACGATGCCCAGCATGGAAAACGTGAACAGGCTCAAACAGCCGAAGAACCGGGCGAAACCGGGATCGCCTTTCATGTAACCCCACGAGTAGATATGGATGGCACTGGCAACACCGGTGACCACCAGGGTCATCAGCAGGCTCAGGGTGTCTAACCGCAACCCCACGCTCAGCTTGAAATCACCGGCCGTAAGCCAGACAAAAGACGATTCGGAGGTCAACGGAGACCAGCCCGCGCTGGCCACAAAAACGACCGACAGGACGAAACCGGCCACCACCGCGCCGATGGACAAACCGGCGCTAAGGCCCGGGTTGCGGCGGGTCACCAGCGCGACCAGCGCCGACGCCGCGAGGGGCAGGAACAGAACGATCCAAAGCAACAGTTCGGGCTTCATGCGTCAGAGCTTCATCAATGTCAGGTCATCCACTTGGGCGGTTTGACGCCGGCGATACAGCGCCACGATCAGCGCGAGGCCCACCGCCACTTCCGCCGCGGCCACCGTTATCACAAAAAACACAAACACCTGCCCGTCGAGCCGCCCGCTAAAACTCGAAAACGCGACCAGCGCCAGGTTCGCCGCGTTGAGCATTAATTCCAGCGACATGTAAATGACGAGCAGATTGCGGCGCAGAATGACGCCGAGCATGCCCAGGCAGAAGAGCAGCGCGCTGACGACAATGTAATGTTCCAGGCCCACGTTCATTTCAAATCCTTCTTGCTGAGCAGAATGACGCCCACAATGGCCACCAGCAACAGCACCGAGACGACTTCAAAGGGGAGCAGATAGTTCGTAAACAGCAGCCTGCCCAGCGGGATCGTTGAGCCATCCGCCATGGCCGTCCCGCCGCTCAGGGGCGACTTGAGCAGGGTCCGCAACAGGATAAGGAGAATGGAGCCCACCGCGAGCAACCCGCCCACCAGGCTGAAAAGCTTCAGCTTCCGGCGTTCCTCCACCTTCAAATCCAGCATCATGATGACGAACAGGAAAAGCACCATCACCGCTCCGGCATAGACAAGGATCTGCACGGCGGCCAGGAAGTAGGCATTCAGCAGCACATACAACCCCGCCAGGGAAATGATCGTCAGCACCAGGAACATGG
>JBBQYD010000180.1:0-9576 GCA_038209025.1 Verrucomicrobiota bacterium
CCCGTTGCGCACCAATTCACTGGCGATGCGAAAGGCCGGAAATGGGCGTTCGGAACGCTGCTGCGAGCCCGTCTGCAAAATGATCTTCTTCGCTTGCACCGCCTGCCGCAGCGCGATGGCTTCCGCGATGCAATACGTGACCGGTTTCTGCACATAGATGTGCTTTCCAGCCAAGGCCGCCGCAATGGCCACCTGGGCATGCCAATGGTCCGGGACGCTGACGATAACGGCATCAATCCCGGGGTTCGCCAGAATCTCGCGGTAGTTATGATAGCTCTGGATTCCGGGCTTCAACTCTCCCCGTTTCTGATAAAAGCCTTCAGCCAGCTTCTGGGCGGCCGCGGCGCGCTTCTTATCCAGATCACACACCGCCACCACCCGGGCCAGGGAGGTCTCCATCACCCCTTGCATGTCTCCCCTGCCCATGCGCCCACAGCCGATCTGGGCCACTCGAAGCTTCTTGCCGGCTGCGGGAGCCGCCAGCAATGAAACAGAGGACAACCGCAAAAGCACGGCGGCGCTGATGGTGCCTTTAAGGGTATTGGCTAGGAATTGACGTCGATTCGGTGAGCTCATAAGTATAGAATTTGGTACCAGGTGTAGGAGACGACAACCGTGGCTTCGCCCGGTGGGTTTCCACGGGCGGAAGCTCTTTGGGGAGCAGCCGCGGTCGTCATGCAATGCCTAGTCTGCTAAAATCTGGTGGTAACGCAATCCTTCTTCCAAAGCGCCGTTCGCCGCGAGGAGACTGCCCGGCCCGCCCTAATGTCAGCTCGCAGCCGGAAACATTTCTCCAAGGTGGATCACCCTGAGCGTCCCGTCCGACTCCACCAACTCCAGGGCGCCTTCGGCATTGATGGCCCGGACGGTGCCTGCGACCGTTGAATCGCCCATTTTGACCACTACGGCTCGACCGCAAAAAGCGAAGCGTCCCAGGTATTCCTCGCGAATCAGCGAAAAACCTTGTGCGAGGAAACGGTCGTAGGAGCCAAAGAACTCGGCCAGCAACGCATCACGAAAGCCGGCCACCTTGGTTGGATGCCCGGTAAGCAGGTTAAGGGCTGTCGCGGGCTGCCCAACTTCCGCAAGCGTCGCCGGGTCCAGGTTCAGATTCACCCCAATGCCGACGATCAACCCGAGAAACTCCGCTCCTTCCGTCACCGTTTCCGCCAGTATCCCGGCAATTTTATGGCCATTGATAAGGATATCATTGGGCCATTTCAATTGAGACCGGGCGTGGTAAGCGTCCAAAACACGGCAGGCACAAAGCGCGAGCAGTTGAGAAACGTTGACCAGGGGCAAACGACCCAACTCCCGCGTGTCAGGTTTCAACACGCAGGTGAGACAGAGATTGCCGGGGAAGTGGGAAATCCAGGATCGTTGCCCGCGCCCGCGCCCGGCGGTTTGCACATCCGCCTGAACGACATCCCGATCGTGCAGCCACCGAAGATTGGCACGCGCGTAAAGGTTGGTTGAGTCAAGCTGCGCGAACTCAACCAACCGATGCGAATTCATGGGCTCAGCCGGGTCGGACTAGCCGATCATGGCAAGCACCTGGCCCGCCGCCACCTGTTCGCCTTGTTTCACTTTGATTTCAGAGACGGTGCCATCCACGGGGGAGCAAATCGCATTTTCCATTTTCATCGATTCGATGATCATAACGACATCGCCGCTTTTCACGTGGGATCCGGATTGTTTTTCAATGCGCAACACCAAGCCCGGAAGCTGGGTTGCCAAAGGCTGGCCAACCCCGGTCGTGGAACCCGTGGCCTTATGTTCTACCGCCGCTTCAGTTACTTCCACGGCATAGCTGGTGCCATTGACGAGCGCATTCTTTCCATCGAGCACCACCCGGTAGTTGCGGCCGTTGAACGCCACGTTGTACGCACCCGGTGCGGCACCGGCCGCCGGGGCGCTGGAACTGGGTTGCGCCGCCACTGCGTCGGCCTTGGGTTGGGGTTGGTTCTTTCGAACGCCAATAGTCCCCTGCCCCTTCAGGAAGGCAACGCCTTTCTCCTCGCAGGAGGCCACGATGAACACATTCTCATCGGTCACCGGCAGACCTTCTTTTGCCAGAACGGCTTTGACGGCGGCCATGCCCCGCTTGGTGTCTTTCTCAATTTCTGTCAGATGATCCGTGGTGGGCGGCACCTTGAGTTGTTCGGAGGCGATTCTCATCACTTCGGGATCGGGGGGAACCGGCGTTTTGCCGAAATAGCCGAGAACCATCTTGCCATAGCCGTCAGCTATCTTCTTCCACGGGCCGAACATCACATTGTTGAAGGCCTGCTGGAAATAGAATTGGCTCACCGGGGTGACCGATGTTCCAAAGCCGCCTTTCTTCACCGCCTCCCCCATCGCGGCGATGACATCGGCGTACTTATCCATTAAATTGTTGTCCCGCAGCATCTGGGTGTTGGCGGTCAGCGCGCCGCCCGGCATGGGGAAGAAAGGAATGAGCGGTTCGACCCGGGTGGCCTCCGGAGGCACAAAGTAATCTTTCATCGCCTGTTTGAACATCTCTTCCAGGCGGATGGCCTTCGTAATGTCGATGTCCAGTGTGTATTCTGTGCCGCGCAGGGCGTGCCACATGGTGATAAGGTCCGGTTGGCTGGTGCCGCCGGATACCGGGGCCAGAGCGAGGTCGATTTGGTCCACCCCCGCTTCAATCGCCGCCTTATACGCCACCGTACAGGTCCCGGCGGTTTCGTGAGAGTGAAAGACGACTTTGACTTTATCTCCCAGGACGCGGCGCGCCATTTTGATCGTTTCGTAAACCTTCTGCGGCCGGGAGGTCCCGGAGGCGTCCTTGAAGCAGATCGAGGCGAACGGCAAGCCGGACTCCAGAATGTCTCGCAGGGTTTTCTCGTAAAAATCCACTTCGTGCGCGCCCGTGCATCCGGGGGGCAGTTCCATGAGGGTGACGGTAACCTCATGCTTGAGGCCGGCGTTCGTAATACATTGGCCCGACCAGATGAGGTTTTGAACATCATTGAGCGCGTCGAAATTGCGGATGGTCGTCATGCCATGCTTTTTGAACATGTCCGCATGAAGCTTCACGATGTCCTTCGGCTGGGCTTTCAAGGCCACCACGCTGATGCCCCGCGCCAGCGTCTGCAGATCGGCCTTCGGCCCGGTCGCCTTCCGGAACGCATCCATCACATCAAACGCATTCTCGTTCGAATAAAAGAAAGGCGATTGGAACAGCGCCCCGCCACCCGCTTCGAAGTGGGTTATCCCGCACTCCTGTGCGGCATATTCCACGCACGGCAGATAGTCTTTGGAGAAAACACGCGCCCCGTAAACGGACTGGAAGCCGTCCCGGAACGCCGTGAGCATAAAGTGAATTTTTTTCATGTGCGGAAATGAGTTCTTGCTTGGTTCTGGTTCTATTTTTGTTGAGCGCGTGTCGCTGCGGCAATGGCAACCGCAATGGCCTCGTCCTCTTTCATGCTGTTGGCCGAAGGCACAGTCAAATCCAGGGTCTCATCCTGGTCAAGTTTGGCCCGCTTGATCAGTGCCGCCAAACCTGGAATCAGGCAGGCGATCAGCATCGCAAAGACGATAGTGAAGCCGTAGGCGGTCAGGGTGATTTTTAGAGATTCCATGGCGTGATTCAGTTATTTAACGATTTTGGCAAACAAGCTGCAGAAAAAGCCCGCGATAATGGCAGTGGTAATGACGCCGCTGATGTTGGCTCCCAAAGCCGCCGGCATGATCACCGCGGCCGGGTTGTCTTTGGAGACCACTTTCTGGGCCACCTTGGCGGTCGTGGGCACGCAACTCACCCCGGCGATCCCGACCACCGGGTTTACTTTGCCCCCGGAAACGAAATACATGAAGTAGCCGCCCAACAACCCGCCGACGCCCGAGAGCAGCAGGGCAAAGCAACCCAGCAGCAGCAGTGGCAGCACCTTGGGATCCATGATGGTGTTGGCATCGCAAAGAACCCCGAGCATCAATCCCAAGAACATGGTGGAGCCAAAAAGTACCGGCCCGCCAACGAAATCCTGGAACGCTTTGATGCCCGATTCGCGGATTACAATTCCCAGGAACAGCGAGAAAATCAGCGGGGCCGCCACCGGCAGGAGGAACGACAGCAACACGCAGAGGATGGTGGCGACGGCCATTTTTTCGAAGGAAGAGTATTGCACCTGGTTCTTGGGGGGGTGCATGGGCAGGCTGCGGAGGCGCTTGGGCACCATTAGTTTGATAAGGTAGGGATAACCGCCGTAGGTCAAACCCAGGTACAGGTAGGCAACCACCGCGATGGGCACGAACAGGTGCGGCGCCAGTTTCAAGGAGGTGAACAGCACCATCGGGCCGTCCGCGCCGCCGACAATGGCAATGGCGGCCGCTTCCTTCATGGTAAACCCGAACTGGGTGGCAACCGGAATGGTCAGGAATGACCCCAATTCCGCGAACAAGGCCAGGATCATGCTCGTAAACGGTCGGGCCAGGATGAATCCAATGTCAAGTAGCGATCCAATTCCCAAAAACACCAGGCAGGCAATCAACCCGTTGCTGAACGTGAATGTGTAGATCGGTTGCAGCCAGTCGATCTGTAGAATGGTCATCAGGTCCGCGGCATTTCGAACGGCGTCGGTCGTCGCGCCTGCCTGCGGCTCGATGAACAGCGTCCCCACACCCCCGTGCAACTTCAAGGGATCAAAAAACATTACGGCCGCGTTGACGGTGGCCATGCCCAACCCCATGGGAATCATGATCAACGCCTCGAGCACGCCTTTGCGCCCCAGATACATCAACAGAAAACCCAAGGCGATCAGCCCCAGGCGGGCTATGGCAAACTTGGGATGCACGGCGAACAACGTGCCGATGCCCTGAAAAATGTCATTCAGCGATTCCAAACTCATAATGCGTATCCTTCGGCTTCCCAGAGTGATACCGTATCAACCGACATGGCCGAACAGCCGCCAACCGCCGTTCTGCCCCTGCAGGACTCTCTGAGAAGCCGCTATTAAACCCTTTTGGCCGGGGTTAGGACACTCCAAATTTTGCTCATTTCTTTACCTAGATTAACTTCCTCAGACCAGGCAGCAGACTCAAAATGGCGAACTCAACCATGCCAGCGCCGCCGGGCAGGTGGCCGCAAGGAAGTGCCATGCCCCGGGAGTCGTTGCTCCTGCTGGGCGCCCTCCAGGTTTGACCGGCGCGCCGATTTACCCCAAGCTGGCCCCATGGCAAACACTTTCGGCAACTTGTTTCGCATCACCACCTGGGGTGAGTCCCACGGCGGCAGTGTGGGCGTCATCCTTGATGGCTGCCCGCCCCGACTGGATTTGACCGAAGGCGATATCCAACCCGATCTTGACCGCCGGCGCCCGGGCCAGTCAACCATCGTCACCCCGCGCAAAGAGACTGATACCGTGCAGATCCTCTCGGGTGTATTTGAGGGGAAAACCACCGGCACACCCATCTGCATGCTGGTAAAAAATGAGGATGCCCGTTCCGAGGCCTACTCGGAAATGGCCACCAAGTTCCGTCCTTCCCATGCCGATTACACCTATCAAACGAAATACGGCATCCGCGCCTGGCCGGGAGGGGGCCGCTCCAGCGCCCGTGAGACCATCGGCCGCGTGGCGGCCGGCGCGGTGGCCAAAAAGATTCTCCGCCAGCGCTACAGTGTCGAGGTGCTCGCCTATGTCAGCCAGGTGCGGAACATTGTCGCGCAGGTGGATCCTCAAAGCGTTTCAGCAGCCATGATTGAGAGCAACATGGTGCGCTGCCCGGATACCTCCAAAGCCGCCGAAATGATCGAATTGATCGAGGCCATGCGCGCTGAAGGCGACACCGTCGGCGGCATCGTCACGGGGGTCGCGCGCGGCGTTCCCGCCGGTTGGGGCGAACCGGTCTTTGACCGGTTGGAGGCGGACCTCGGAAAAGCCATGTTGAGCCTGCCGGCTTCGAAGGGCTTCGACATTGGCAGCGGCTTCGATTGCGTGAACTATCGCGGCTCAGAGCACAATGATCCCTTTCGGGCGGAAGCCGGCAGGGTATTCACCACCAGTAATCGTTCGGGGGGGGTGCAAGGCGGCATCTCAAACGGACAAACCATTTGCTTCCGCGTGGCCTTCAAACCGGTGGCCACCATCATGAGCGAGCAGGAAACCATCGACGTGCAACTGCAAAACACGACCTTAAAAGGCCGCGGAAGGCATGATCCCTGCGTGCTCCCCCGGGCCGTGCCGATCGTGGAGGCCATGACCGCCCTGGTGCTGGTGGACCATGCCATGCGCCACCACGCCCAGTGCGGGTAATGGCCGGCACCCTCAGCGGGTTGTGGCCGCCAGGGTTTCCGCCGTGCGGCGGATTAAATCCCAGGCTGCCCGCACATGCTCCGCCCGGGTGTGGGTCTGGCCAATGCACATGCGCAGGATATAACGGCCATTCAGGACCGTGTGGGTCAGGTAAACCTGGCCGGTTCGGTTGATCTCCGCGAGCAACCGCTGGCTGAAATCATTCCCCGCCCGGTGGACGAAACAAACGAGGTTGAGCGGCGCCGGGGCCGCCAGTTCAAACTCTTTGGAGTCCCGCACCCAGCCCGCGAATTCCTGCGCCAATCTCACGTGCTCCCGGATGTGATGCCGCAGGCCTTCCACCCCATAATGGCGAATCACAAACCAAAGCTTCAGCGCGCGAAACCGCCGCCCCAGCGGCACCTGCCAGTCTCGGTAATCCAGAACCGCCCCCGATTCCGTCGCCTGGTTCCTCAAGTACTCCGGCAATACGCTAAGCGCCTGGATCAGGGCCCGGCGGTCCGTGACAAAAAAGCAGTCGCAGTCAAAGTTGGTGAACATCCACTTGTGCGGGTTAAAGGCGTAGGAGTCCGCCAACTCCAGGCCCGCCTGGAACTCCCGAAACTCCGGGCACAGCGCGGCGGTGCCTGACATCGCTCCATCCACATGAAACCAAAGCCCCTCCGCGTTGCTGATCCGGCCAATCTCCGCCAACGGGTCCATGCCATTCGAAGACGTCGTCCCGATGGTCGCCGCCACGAAAAAAGGCCGCAGTCCCGCCTGCCGATCCGCGGCGATCTGCCGCGCCAGCAAATCGGGCCTTAATGCGAAGTCCGAGTCCACCTCGATCAGCCGCAGATTGCCCCGGCCAATGCCGGCGATCTTAATCGCTTTTTCCACGGAAGAGTGCGCCTGGGTTGAAGCATAGGCCACCAGTCGTCCGTCGCATCCGCGCTCGTTTGAAGCCAGGCCCGTGGCCCGCTCGCGCGCCGCCAAAATGGCGCACAACACCGCGCTCGAAGCCGAGTCCTGGATCACTCCGCCACCGGCGCCGCCCGACTTGAAACCAGCCGGCAACCCGGCCATATCGACCATCCAATCCAGCACGTGGGTCTCCAGTTCCGTGCAGGCTGGGCTCGTCGCCCACAGCATGCCCTGCACTCCCAGCCCGGCACAGGCAAGCTCCCCGAGGATGGACGGCCCCGAAACGTTGGACGGGAAGAAGGCAAAAAAATTCGGCGACTGCCAATGAGTCAGGCCGGGTACAATAATGCGGTCAAGGTCTTCCATGATCCGCGAGAATGGCTCTCCGTCCGGCGGCGGGTTGGATGGCAGTTTGGACCGGATCTCGCCCGGGCGCATGGGTGATTGCACCGGCAGAGTCGCCACCCGGCCCTGATAGTCAGCCAGCCAATCGACAAGCGCGTGGCCCCATTTCCGGAAATCTTCCGGGGTCATGTGAAATGAGCTCATAAAAAAACCGCCAGCCGCCGGGAGTTTTGCCCGCGCCTTCACGGCACGAACCCAGTGCTACAGACGCTTCTCGTCGGCGTCAATAAAATCTACGAAAGATTGAATATCCTCCCGGTGCCCGAGACCGCTCTGCTCCTTCCGCAGCTTCAGGCGCTCCTGCATCGCCACGTCATCCTTCCGGGGAGAATTTAACACTCGGTCCCGATGCTCGGCCTTTGTGGTGTCGGGCTTTTTCACATTCTCGCGCACCCAATCACATACCTGCCCGTCGGTGATGGATTTTCGCACCACTTCGATAAACTCCGTTGCGTTCACCCCGGCCATCTCCAGCCATGCACCGTCGAAGCCTTTGCCGAAGTTCGCCTGGTAGTCCGCATGCAGTTTGCCCGCCAGGTGCAAACGAATCTTGTCCACAAACCGCGGCAGATACGTCCACCCGCACATCGTCTCCCGGGGACTCCGGGGATAAATGACATCGCTCATGGCCGCATCATTATGCCGCGCGGACAACCTGTCAATCCGGTTGCGGCGTCACGCCGTCTGCCGGACTCCTCAATACGGCACCAGCCGATAAAACCGGCATTCGTTGGAATTCACCGACCCCGCATGGATCAGCGGTTGCGCGAACCCCGTGAGGTTGGTGAAACACTGAATAGTCTGCCATGCCCCCAGGGAACCGGCGCGGGTTTGCAGATTCCAGATCGTGCCTGCCGCACCGTGCGCCTGAAAGCGGCAGGGATTGGCGGACTGCAATTCCAGCCGCGGGACGACGGCCGCGCGAACAACCGCTTTAAGGCTGACATCAAACGCCACATCATCCCAGTCCGCCCAGAAATTGTGCAGTTTGATCGCTATCGTGTTCGTTCCGGGACTCAGGAGCGGCGCGAACGGCGTCAAATCGAAGTGCCGCACCTCGTTGCCCTGGGCGGTGGTGACCTCCAGCGGGGAGTTGATTTCGACGCCGTTCAGGTAAACCGAGATCGGATACAATGCCGAGCCCGAGTCGTCGGTGCAGGTGGCGGAAAGGAGCAGGTCCTCCATTCGCAGGCTGGGGAGCGTGAACTGTTTGCGAAAGTAATACGACGTCTTGAGCTGGGGCAACCGCGTAGTGACGTTGGTCGGGCCACTCCCCGCGCCAAACTTGGCCGTCCCCTGCAACCAGCCCGAATCGTTGAACTCGCGCGCAAACCAGGTCCCCGGCGGGGTGTCGGTCTGGTAGCGCCACTTCGAGCCAAACGCCACCAGAGATGTCCAGTTGGTGGCCGCCGGACCCGGTAACTGCCGGAAGAAAACATTATCGAGATAAATGGAGCCGCTGCCGGGGAAATTCATGGCAAACTGATGTCCCAGTTCGAGGTTGGGAAAACCCGGCGGCATTTGGAACACGCGGTTTACATAAGCCCACCCCGTGGGGGTGGGGCCCGCCACAAAATGCGGAGTAAAATAGTTCGGCCATGGTAACAGCGGGCGGTTGTTGGTGTCGTAACCCGTTTTCGAGGAACTCCAGGTGAGCCAATGCTCTGAAGCCTGCGAGATGCCGGAACTGCGAAACCAGCAGCCGTAACTGTAGAAAGCCCCCGGCGTGACATAGATCGTCGAATCGGGAATCCCGTACTGGTTATACTGGCCGATGGAGCCGCCTCTGGTTTGATTCTCCAGCAGGATCTGCATGGACTGCCGGCCCTGGAATGGCTGGCTCCCGGTGGCCATCATGTTGGTCATCGGCACCGTGCCGGAAAACCATTTATCCCAGTGGCTGTTGTCGTTTTCCTCAAACCCCGCGGTCGCCACCAGGTTCGAGTTCATCAAAGCCAGAATGCCAAAGGGCGCTGACCGGATGTTGGTG
>JBBQYD010000181.1:0-9495 GCA_038209025.1 Verrucomicrobiota bacterium
AACGGCAACACGCACATCATCGTCGAGCGCATCGTCAGCGACATCGACGACATCGTGAAGAAGGTCCGCTTCCCCGACTGGCAGCACACCACCCAGGGCGAGCGCCTGGTCCAAAAAGAGCTCCGCCGCACCCTGCTAAAATACAAACTCCACACCGACCAGGAACTCTTCGACAAAGCCTACGCCTACATCCGCCAGTATTACTGAACCACTTCCACCTCAGTCGAGAAAAACGGAATCAAACGGAAGGAGTTCACCATCAATCAGGCCCGCCCACTCCCGGTCCTCCTTCTCCTTGGCGCCAGCGGCAGCATGGCCGCATCGGGCAAGACCGAAGACCTCAACCGGACCTTTCAAGAGATGCCCGCAACCTTCGCTCTCGAGCCCGATGTCCGTGCCGGAAGTCAAATCGGCGCCATTGCGTTTGGCGGCGAGCCTCAACTACCCGTCAGCGGGCGCATGCGTGAGCGGGAGCCGGAATAAGCTGAGGATGGGAGATGCGTTTTCAAATTGGCGTGTGCTTTGTGAGGGTGGCGGCTAAAACTCGGTGCGGGTCTTCAGGCCCTTCTCGGAAGCGATTTCGATCCAGTCGATCTCGACCGGTTGACTTGGCTTTGGCAAATAAATGCGAAGGATGCCGAGCGAGCCGGTGGCAGGAAGTCGCACCGTGATCTCCTCCCAGCCGCCGCCGGCCAGGGTGAAGGAAGCGGACTGTGCCTTGCCCTGGACGCCGCCGGGGAGCCAATCAATGTGCGATGCCCCTTCGCTCGCTTTGATCCGCAGTTTCACGGTGCTGGGGCCGCTGTGTTTGGTGGCGGAGAATCCCAGGAAGCTGGCTTCGGTCAGGTTCCTCAAAAGCAGGATGCCGTTCTTCACCGAGGCGGCACAGTTGCGGGCTTTCCAGCCGTGCAGGGCGGGATTGCTATCGTCCTTCGCGGCTGCCTTGGATTGCGCCCCTGCCCTCGGCTTCGTTTTGCCTTCAAGCTCGGGGTGATATCTGGCGGGATCGAAGGCAGGATTCGGAATGGGCAAGACGGCCCTTGTGTCGGCGAGGAAACGGGTGATCAGCGAATCGAGTTCGACGACCAATTCGGGTTTCCGGGCAGCGAGGTTGGTTTTCTCCGATAAATCGTCACGCAGGTTGAACAGCAGATGACGATGCGCGCCGTTGTCGCTGCCGTGGAAAATGCGGATCAGCTTCCAATCGCCGCGATGCACGGAAACGGCGGGCGGAAGCCAGTCGGGCACGCTGGGACCGTGGGGGAAATATTGGAAAATCGGACCGCGGTCGAGGCTCTCCCCTTTCAAAGCTGGGAGGATGCTGACGCCATCGAAGTGCTGGCCGGCGGCCGGCTTCAACGCGAGAGCTTCGAGCAGCGTGGGGTAATAGTCTTCGCTCTGGACAATCGTGTCATTGCGCGAACCGGCGCTCGTCACTCCGGGCATGACAACGACACACGGTACGCGCGTGCCACCCTCAAACACCGTGGCCTTGCCTCCGCGCAACGGGGCGTTGCTGGTGGGCGTGGTGGCGTCCACGGTGTTGTACATGTTGCCCCCGTTGTCGGACGTGAAGATGATGATGGTGCGCTCAGTGAGGCGCAGGCGGTCCAGCGTATCGAGCAGCGTGCCCACCGCGTCGTCCATGCTCTCGACCATCGCTGCGTAGGTGGGGCTGCGTTGCGGGTCGGCGGGATCCACGCGGGAGCGGTATTTCTCGATTAACGCCGGCTTCGCGTCGAAGGGCGCATGCACGCTGAACATCCAGTAATTCAGATAGAACGGTTCGTTCTTGTGCCGCTCCATGAAACGGACAGCTTCCTTCGCCATTCGATCCTCGATGTGCTGGTTGGGCTCGCCGGGGTCGGCATCGAAGTCCTTGAATTTCCAGGGTGCCACATAACTTCCCGCCGGTCCCGGACCCGGCCAGTGCGGCAGGTCCACGTCGAAACCCTGCTGTAACGGCGAGTACGGCTCCGCGCCGAGGTGCCATTTGCCGAAATGCCCCGTAGCGTAGCCCGCCGCTTTCAGCGACTTTGAGAGTGTGTGGTAATCCGTTTTCAAACGTGTGGGCGGCACGGGTTGAATGGACTTCTGGTCCGGTGCCGCAGACTTTCCCGTGGTCGCTTCGAGCACCACCTGCGGCAAATGGCAGTTCGGCGTGGTGATGCCCGTGCGCGCCGGGCTCAACCCGGTGAGAATGGCCGAGCGGCTCGGCGAGCAAAGCGGACTGGCTGAATAGGCGCGCGTGAACGTCATCCCGCGCTTCGCCAGCCGCTCGAGGTTCGGAGTTCGATAGAGCTTCGTATGCCCATACAGCGTCGTGTCTGCCCAGCCCAGGTCATCGGCAAGGATGAATACCACATTGGGCAGGTTTGCTGAGGTGGCTCTCTCGGCGGCGTTCGTCACGATTAACTGCGCCAGCAGCAGAGCGGTGAGGATGCTTCGGTTCATGTGTTTGTCCTTTCCGTTCACTCTGCCTTGGGTCATGCGTGGAGTTCTGGGCAGGGAAGGGTTCAAATTTCGTTCTGTTCGTCTGCTCACGGCGTGGAGGTCAGTTCCGCGATACCGATGCCGGATTCGCCAGCCACGGAATAGAGGAGATAAGTGCGGTGATCCACGTCCACGAAGATGCCAGGGTCGCGCAACGCGTTCTCGCGACCCTTCATGGCACCCGCCACCGACTTCTTAAGCGGAAGTTGCACGCCTTCGTAGTCCGTCTCCGGGCGCAGGACTTCTTCGGGCGCGGAGACCGTCCAAGCCTTCCAGTCGGCGGCCAGTTGAAGGCGGCGGCGCAGAATCCGCTCCGGCGCGTCGCCGATGTTGCTGTAATAGACCCGCAGTTCGTTCCCGACACGCTGGAGCGCAAAGTGGCGCGGGCCGGGCGTGTTGGCGTTCTCACCGCGCGTTTCGCCGCCGGGAAACGGATTCGGTCCCTCGACAAATTGAGAGAGCCCATCCTTCGAGCGGTAAAGCAACCCGCCCTTGGCCATCGCGAACCAGGCGTCCTGCCATTGGAAGGCACGAAAGTAAAACTGTCCAAGCACTTCATTCGACGCCTTGAAGCGCAAGCCGTCCTTCGACACGGCCACAAAAGATTTCTGCCCGCCGCCCTTGGACGGTCCATGAAAATACATGCGAACCTCCTCTCGCGCGTCGTCCACGTGGACATCGGGCGAAGCGATGTGGCCGGTGCAACCAGGCGCCTCTTTCAATTGCAGCGTTCCCGGCTCGTAAATTTTCCAGGGCCCTTCCAGCCGGTCGGCGAAGGCCAGCCGGATGTATTTGCCGCCATGGTGCGCGAAGTAGAGATAGTAGTTGCCGAGCCGGTTGGTGAGCCACGACGGGGCACGAATGAGTGATGGGCCGTTGATATTTGCGCCGTGGTTGCCCGGCAGCATCTCGGGGCGGATGATGGGATTGTTCGTCAGCCGGTGGGCGGTGGAGAAAAGGATGCTGGGCGTGCGCTCGGCAGGAGCCTTGTCGGCGGGGGCTGCGAAGCCTGGCAGGCCGACGGTGAGGGCCAGCACCAGCGCGCCAAGGCGAAGGTAACCGCAGACTTCATTCATTTCGCGCATGGTCATTTGAGGAGCTGCCCATTGTCTAGACCGATTTTTAGGTGCTTGCAGCCCTCGTGCCGTCACCAGGAGCGTTTACGTCATCCGTGCCTTCGTGAAAATGCGTGAAGACCTCGCTGCCAACTCCGCGATCCTCAAGCGCCTGGCCGAAATCGACCAAACCTTACTCCTCCATGATGCCGCACTGCGGGAGGTTTTTAAGCTTTGAACTGGGTCAAAGCCGGGTTTGCGCCGGGCAGCTTTTCGATACCACGATCATCATTGGCGGCCAGATGCTCGCAAATCAAATAGACGGCTTCCGTCTCGCTGGGCACTTCAAGTTGCTCCGCGATCTGGGCTGCGGTGAGCGCCTGACCCGATTTAGTCTTCAAGAACTCTGCCACCTTGAGTTGAAGGGCGATAACCGCCGAGGCAGCCTTTTTACCCGCTTCAACACCAGGTTGATGGTAAGCGTTAACGTTAATTAAACTCGCATATAGCCCGACGCAGCGTTCAAATAGCGCAATTATTGTCCCCACGGCCCGTGCGTTTACTTCCTCTATCGTTATCGTCAGCGATTCGCGCCCATTCTCGTGCAAAGCACGGCGAGTTCCTTGGTAAAAACCCTCCAGGTAGTCTCCGCTGGTTACTCCGGGTTCAACCTGCATGGACCGATGCTGACGGTCCCGCAACACGCGGATAAAGATCACAAAAAAGTTGCTCAGACCTTCACGCAGTTGCTGAATATAGGAATGCTGGTCGGTGGCTCCTTTGTTGCCAAGAACCGTGATGCCTTGGTTGACCTGCTTTCCGGCGCGGTCGAATTCCTTGCCCAGGGACTCCATGATGAGCTGCTGGAGATACTTGGAAACCAGCTCCAAACGGTCTTTATAGGGCAAAATGATCATGTTTTTGTCACCTTTACCGTTACCGGAGTAGTACCACATGGCCGTCAGCAAGGCGGCGGGGTTGTCCCGCAGAGTCGGTATTCGGGTCAGTTCGTCGCAGGCCTTCGCGCCGGCCAGCAGGCCATCAATGTCGAAGCCTTGCAGTGCCGCCGGCAGCAAGCCGACCGCCGACAGCTCACTCGTGCGTCCGCCCACCCAGTCCCACATCGGGAATTTCGCGATCCATTTGTTCCCGTTGGCGTACTTATCCAACTCGCTCCCCAAGCTCGTGATCGCCACCGTGTGCTGCCCGAAGTTCAGCCCGGCCTTTTCATAGGCTGCGCGTGCCTCCAGCATGCCATTACGGGTTTCTTTGGTGCCGCCGGATTTGGAAATCACCACGCTTAGCGTTTGCCCGAGCCCGTCACCGATTTGCGCCAGGACGCGGTCAATGCCGTCGGGGTCGGTGTTGTCGAAAGTGAAGAGGCGCAAGCGATCCTTGGCGGTGCTCAGCGCATTCGCCACGAACTGCGGACCGAGGGCGGAGCCGCCGATGCCGATCAGCAGCAGGTTCTTGAAAGGGCCTTTGGCCCCTTTAATATCACCCCGATGCACCTGGCTGGCGAACTTTTTGATTTGGGCCAGGGTGTTTTCAATCTCGGATTTGATTTCCGGGGTGGGGGCCAGGCCCGGGTTCCGCAGCCAGTAGTGGCCCACCATGCGCTGCTCATCGGCATTGGCCACGGCGCCCTTCTCCAGCGCGGTCATTTCGGCGAATGCCTTGGCAAACTGCGGTTCGAGGCTGGCGAGCGTGCCGCTCGCAAAGTTCATCCGGCTCAGGTCCAGGGAAAGCCCGGCCGCCGGAAAACTGTAATAGTGTTTCTGAAATCGATTCCAAACTTTTGTGCCATTGTTCATAAATAAAAAGCCGCCGGGAGGCTACCACGGGCCGCGGTGGAAGAAAATGTTAGAAATCGAAAACCACGCGAGTCAAGCGCCCGAGAACCGCGGATGACCAGGCCTGAGCACCGGACTCGTCATGGTTAGGCTGGTGGCTGCCGCCGGTGGTTGGGACGGCCTCGGCTTGCGGTTCCCTCAGCCGGGTGTGTGGCAACCCGGCCCGGTGGGACCCCAGGCCTCCAGGGGACACGGGTGTTCGTTGCTTGCCGAAGGCCGCGTGTCAGGTGGGCGAAAACCCGCGCTCAGACAGAATCCTGGCGGGGTTCCGACTCGGCCCATTTGCCGTGTTCTTTGATCAGGTCCACGAGTTGTTCGACCGCTTCGCGCTCCGGGATGTTGAACTTGATGGCGGTTTTCCCGACGTAAAGGTTGATCTTGCCGGGCGCGCCGCCCACGTAGCCGAAATCAGCATCGGCCATTTCTCCGGGGCCATTCACGATGCAACCCATGATGGCGATCTTCACACCTTTGAGGTGCTCGGTGCGCGCCTTAATGCGGGCGGTCACCGTCTGAAGATTAAACAGGGTGCGCCCGCAGGAGGGGCACGCGACATAATCGGTTTTGAACGACCGGCAGCCCGAGGCTTGCAGGATGTTATAGGCCAGGCGCAGAGACTGGCCCGCGCCCGCTTCACCACGCACGAGGATGGCGTCCCCGATGCCATCCGCCAGCAGCGCGCCAATGACCGCCGAGGCGCGCAGCAGCGCGATTTTGGGCTCCAACGGAGCGGACTCCCAGGTCAGACAATCTTTTAGCAGCAGGGGATCGCCGCGGCCCAGAGCCTTCAACCGGGCGGCCAGCATGCGGAACGCGGTGACGGGCGGCACCGCCACACCGTCTTTGACGGTCACGAACCGGGTGTCACCTGGCAGGGTAAAGTCCCGGGTGGGATCGACCTCCAGCACGGAGAGGTCTTCATAAATGGCCTCCGGCTTTACATCGGCTTTGGGGCCGAGCTTGGGCGCGGTTTTTTCCCACGTGCCCCGGGTGACGACTACGCGAACGGTCTGCTGCCCGCCGCATTTGACGCCGGGGGCAATCTCGATTTCCGGCGTGGCCCGCCGCGAAAACGTGAACGGATCAAAGGACGGCGGCAGGTTGAACCCAAGATCCTGGCGGTTGGACAGGCTCGGAATCTGGGCCAGCAAATCGCGGCAAACCTCGATTTCGCGCGGAGAATCTTCCGTAAGGGATACGCGGATGGTATCCCCCAGGCCATCGCACAGCAGCGAACCAATGCCAATGGCGCTTTTGATGCGCCCATCCTCCCCTTCGCCGGCTTCCGTGACCCCCAGGTGCAGGGGGTAATTCCAGTCAGACCCTTCCTGTTCCAGCCGGGCCACCAGCAACCGGTAACACTCGATCATTACCTTGGGGTTGCTGGACTTCATCGAGAACTTGAAATTATGGAAGCCGTGCTGGCGGGCGATCCGGGCAAATTCCAGCGCGCTCTCGATCATCCCCAGCGGAGTGTCGCCAAACCGGTTCATGATCCGGTCGCTTAGCGAGCCGTGGTTGGTGCCAATGCGAATGGCGCGGCCCAATCGGCCGCAGAGCAGAACCAACGGTGTAAACTTTTCCTCGATCCGCGCCAATTCCGCCCGGTACTGCTCGTCGGAGTACTCTTTGACGGCAAACTTTTTGGAATCGGCGTAATTGCCGGGGTTGATGCGCACGACTTCCACCCATTTGGCGGCTTCCATGGCCGCCTCGGGTTTGAAGTGAATATCGGCGACAATGGGAACCTGGCAGCCCCGCGCGCGCAGTTCCCGGATGATCACCTCAAGGTTGGCGGCGTCCTTGACGGTGGGTGCGGTGATGCGCACCATCTGGCAACCCAC
The DNA here is from genome assembly GCA_038209025.1 of Verrucomicrobiota bacterium. GTDB lineage: Bacteria > Verrucomicrobiota > Verrucomicrobiia > Limisphaerales > UBA8199 > JBBQYD01. The sequence goes on from JBBQYD010000181.1 coordinate 7,246, forward strand.
GGCCACCAGGTCCAAAGCCTGTTTCACGCACTCCGCCGTGGCCATGGTATCGCAGGTGATCATGGACTGCATGACCACCGGGTGATCCCCACCGATGATCACGCCGCCGTGGGCGGGGTCACCGACAACCACCTCGCGGGTTTTGCGGCGGTGGTAAACAAAAGGCGAGGGACGGGGCGGCATGGCTACTGGGTGCCGGGCGTTTTGGGGGCGAACTTTATCGCAGCCGGCTTGTCTTTGGCATCGCGTTTCCAGGGCAGTTCCTGCACATCGTAAAAAGCGATATATACCATGAATCCGATCAGCAGCACGGCGCAGCAAGTCTGGATCGCGTTAAGAATCCGGATGTTCATCGGTTTCCGGCGGATGCCTTCCAGGATGGCGAGGAGGATGTGTCCACCGTCGAGAACCGGAATTGGGAGCATGTTTAACACCGCCAGATTCACGTTCATCAGGACACTGAACCACAGCGCCAATCGCCAGCCGTTCTCACTGGCAAACAGGCGCGCATACACATCCATGATTTTCACCGCGCCGCCCAGGTGCTGCGGCTTGATGTCCGTCGCGCTTGAAAACAAGGCGCCGAACGTATCGACCATGGCATTGACGCTGGCCACCACCTGCTCGATGGCCCCGGGATAAACCAGTTTGGTTTTGCCGGATGCGCTCCAGAGAATGCCAACCCGCGGCTTTTCATCCGGCGGGCTGATCGGCTTTTCCGGTTTGAGGCTGAGGCTGAAATTCGTGCCGTTGCGCGTCACGGTGGCGGTCAAGGCGGCTCCGGGGTTCTCCTCCACGAACTCGCTGATGGCCGCAAAATGATACATTTTCTTTCCGTTTACTTCCACGACTTCATCTCCGGGCCGCAGGCCGGCGGCGGCGGCGGGACTATCCGGCACTACCTCCGCCACGATGGCGGATTGCGCCGGCGCGATCTTGATCTGGCGCAGGCTCTTTCGCTGCCAGGCCTTCGTTTTGTCATGCACGGGGGTGGCATTGAATGTCAGCGTCTGGCCGTCCCGCACGACTTTAAGTTCCACCTTTTCCCCGGTGCTGCGCACGATACGCCAGGTCACACTGTCTCCCATCCCGCCAAACTTGGACACTTCCAGGCCATCGACTTCCAGGATGCGGTCGCCCGGTTTGATCCCGACCTTGTCGGCCGGACCGTCTTTTTCCACGTAACCGACCACCGTGGTTGTCTCAGCTTCCCCTACCGGGCGGCCCACGATCATGACGACGACGGCGAAGGCGAGGGCCAGCAGGAAGCTGAAGAGCGGTCCGGCAAATGCCACAATGATTTTGTCCAGGGTGGAGATCGGCGGGAGGGGCTTGCCCGAGCTTTCGCTTTTCCCTTCAATGGTCTCCATGGTAGCCATTTGCGGCAGGGACACATAACCGCCGGCCGGGATGGTGCCCAAGGCGTATTCCACCCCATTAATGGTGGTCTTCCAAATCGGTTTGCCGAACCAGATCGCAAACCGTTCCACCTTGAGTCCCCGCCAGCGCGCGGCCAGGAAATGCCCCAGCTCATGGACAAAAATAAGCAGATTGAAGAGCAACAGCACTTCCAGGGCGATAAAGACAATTTTCAGAATCGACATAAAAAACTAAGCTGCCCCCGGCGGGGGCGGAATCAAATATAGCAGTGTTTGTGCCACAGGCAATTGTGAAGCCGCCTCCGGGCCGCATTACGGAACCGCTTGCGCACTCACGGCGGCCTCCTGCCGCGCCCAGACATCCGCCGCCAAAACCTCCTCCAAACCCGGGTGCGGCACCACCTTATGGCGATCCATGGTGCGGGCCACAATGTCCGAAATGGCGGTGAAACTGATCCTGCGATTCACGAAGGCATCGACAGCTACTTCGTTGGCGGCGTTCAAAACTGCCGGCAGCGTGCCGCCCGTCTCCCCCGCCTGCCGGGCAAGCTGAAGCGCGGGGAACCTGGCGGTATCCGGTTCCTCGAAAGTCAGGCTGCCCAACCGCGCCAGGTTGGTCTGCACTCGCTCGCTGGCGGCCCGGTCCGGGTAGGTCAGCGCATATTGGATCGGCAGGCACATATCAGGGGTGGAAAGCTGGGCCAGGATGGAGCCATCTACAAACTCCACCAGGGAATGCACCACGCTTTGCGGATGCACGATGACGCCCACCCGCGCCATTTCAATATCAAACAGCCACCGGGCCTCGATCATCTCCAGCCCTTTGTTGAAGAGGGTGGCCGAATCGATGGTGATCTTCCGCCCCATCACC
>JBBQYD010000182.1:0-9415 GCA_038209025.1 Verrucomicrobiota bacterium
GCCTAGCGGCCTCGACCCGCCGGTGGATTTCGGCAGCCGGCGTGAGTTTCAGGTGGTTGGTTGAGGGTGCGACTGGAGTGGCTGTCGCCGCGGCGGCTTTCGTGGAAGCAATTGCTGGCAGCCCAAACGCCGCAAGCGCCACGACGAGAAGGTGGACAATGGAGTAAGCCATCATGATTCGTTGTGAGGCTGGAAGCCCGCTACTCCGTTGGCAGCGTTGTGAGCAGCACCACGCTGCGCGCGGGCAGCGCAAAGGACAACCCTTTGGTCAGATCCGCCTGCTTGAGTGTGTCTTTCGGCACGGGATAGCCTTTGCCGTTCACCGCACGGTCATCCGGCGCGTAGAGATAACGGCTGAGGTCAAGCGGACGACCAAAGGCCGGTGCGCGGAGCAACGCTTGCTGGGCGGTGTCCGAGTCGTTGACGACGCAGAAGGTGAAGCCTCCAGTACCTGTTGACGCCCCGAGGGTGCGGATGCCGTTTACCTCGGCGTTGCGCGTGCGGATGATGGTGCAACCGCGCGGGAAATAGCGCGACATGATAGACCACGTGAAGTACCACGGGCGGAGGTTCGCATCCTCGGGATGGCCGATTTCCTCGGCGAGGCTGTTCCAGAAACCCCATTTCTTGAACAGCGTCTGCTTGATATCCGGCCACTTGGTGTCCTTGTCTTTGTTGATATGCATGGCGTCGTCGAGCATCCACGCAATGGTGCCTTGCATGCCGGCGCGAACGCACTGGATGCTGTAATCCGTCATCCAGACGCCATAGATGTGTTCATAGACCTTCGGGTGGCTGTCTTCGCCGCCTTGCGGCTCAACCGGGCCGCGGCGGTTCATGCCGATTTCGCCCATGATGAAGGGCTTCTTGGCTCCGCGCGGATCGTAGCGGGTAATGAAGTCCTTCTTCGCCCGGAATACGCGCTCGAGGTAGCCGGATTCGAGGTCCTCGAACTTCACATAGTCGTGAACGTCGTAGGCGCCGAGCAGGTTCGGGATTTCGAGGACCGCGCGGTCCACCCAGAAATAGTGTTTCTCCCACGTCACGTCGGGACCGATGATCTGCACCTGGTTGGTGAGACCGCGCCTGGCGAACTCGGCGTGCAGGCCGATGATGGCGGCCTTCCACTTGTCGAAGTCCGCGCAGCCGGACCAGCCGCCATTGGGTTCGTTGATGAGGTTGTAGTACTTGATGCAGGTGTAGCCCTTCACGTTGACGAAATGCTCCAGCTTGTCCGCAATGATGCGATGCCAGCGCGGGTCGGTTTCCTGCATCTCATAATGCTGGAGCTTGTCGGAGGCCTTGTCGGCGCGGTCCTCGTCGCAGGCCGGGTCGTCCCATTCGCCGAGGATGACGGTGACGTTGCGCTTCTGACAGTAATCGAGCAGCCGATACATCTTCTTCATGCGGTTGTTCTCCCAGGCGTAGATCGGCTGGCCGGCGGGGTCGAAACCGTCGCAATACTTGTACGCGCGGGTCATGACGCGCACGAGCGGAGTCCGCATGAAGTCCAGCCGCTGGAAGCAGCGTTCCCATGCCGCGTCGCTGAGGTCGAACCACGGATACGGGCTCCATTGCACACCAAAGCCCAGGAAATGCGTGCTGACAATGGTGTTCGGCTCCGCAGACATTTGCACGACCTCGGCGGCGAAAACGACCGGGCTCACTAACGCCGCGAACCCAGCGAGGAGAAGCAGTTTCTTCATGGCGCATCAGGCTTTGAATTGCAGCACGTAGTCCACGAGGTCGTCGAAGTTGGCGGTGGCGACGCCGATGTACTTGTCCGCGCAGCCGTAATAGACAAAGAGCGTGCCATCCACCACGACATTGGCTGTCGGGAACACCACCCCATGTGGATAGAGGCCCTTCCATTCGTAATCCGCCTCGGGCGACATGATCGGCTCGGGGGCGCGGGCAATGACCTTCCGCGGGTCCTTCAAGTCGAGCACCATCGCCCCTGCGTGATAGACGCCCTTGGCATCCACGCCGTGGTAGAGGACCAACCAGCCTTTCCGATGCTTCAGCGGCGGCGCCGAGCCGCCAATCTTCTGTTCCCAGTGGAATTTCGCCTTTGCCAGCAGCGTCGCCTCACCCCACTTGAGCGCGTCCTCCCCGAAGCAAATCCAGATAGCCGGGTGCTTGGTGCCGTATTGAGGTCCAGTCCACTGCATCGGACGCCGGAGCAAGGCGTACTGGCCGTTGATCTTCTCCGGAAACAGAATTACGTCGCGGTCGTCGAGCGTCGGGTCGGTAATGCGGCCGAGGCGGCGGTACTTCTTGAAGTCAGTGGTCATCAGCAACCCGGAGGACGTCAGGTTCTGGCCAAAGGCCTTCGGCAGCGACCGGGCGCGCGGGTTGTAGGCAGCGTTATCCGGTTGCAGCCAGTATTTGCGCGGGAAGTAGGGGCGATAGGCGTAGGTGATGAGGAAGCACCCATTCATCCTCACAATGCGCGGGTCCTCGATACATCCGGCGTCCTCGCCATCCACGCTCGGTTCCAGGTTGGGCTTGGTGGAGGCGCGCTTGAAGTGGAAACCGTCCTTGCTCGTAGCGAGGCCGAAGCGGATGACATGGTTGGCGTCGTTGCCGGCACATCGATAGAGCATGTGGAACGTGCCCCGGTCATGGATGACCCCGGGGTTGCAGACGACTAGACTTTCCCAGGGCTGGCCGGGATTCGGAGAGAGGATCGGATTGTGAGAGTATTTCTCGAGTTTCATATGCGTATCTTGGTTGGCCATGCGTGAATCATCGCCAGATGTAAACGAAGATCGCCGTGGCGATCAGCAGCAGCAGCGAAAGCGTGCGGTAGTTTTGATACCAGGGCAACGCGGCGAGCTCGGCGGATTCCTCAGCGAACGCGCTGCTCTTCCAGACGTAAGAGGCGACTTTCGCTTCGTCGGGCGGACTGGTCTGAAGGCTCACGACGATGATGATGAGCACTGACACGACGAAGATCAGCGGAGCGATGTAGAGGAAGTGCATGCCGGCCAGCGGGGTGAAATGATAAATTTTGCGATCCAGCGCCAGCCCCACCGCCATGAAGAGGCCGGTCATCAAGCCGGCGAAGGCGCCTGGGCCGTTGGCGCGTTTCCAGAACAGGCCGAGCACGAACACCGCGACCACCGGCGGCACGACAAAAGAGAGCAGTTCCTGGAAGTATTTGACCACCGAGTCGAACTTCTGAATCTGCGGCGCCCAGAGCGCGGCGATGATGATAATCACCAGGCCGGAAACGTTGCCCGCCAACACCTGCGCCTTGTTGTCCATGTTGGGCTTGATCTTCTTGGCGATGTCCATGGTAAAGAGCGTGGCGGCCGAGTTGAGGGTCGAGGCCAGCGCGGCGGTCAACGCAGCCAGAAAGCCAGTGACTACAAGGCCCGTGAAGCCGGACGGCAAGATCTCAAACACGAGCTTGGGATAAATCTGGTCCGGCTTTTCGAGGTTCGGGAAGAGCACGCGCCCGCTGAGGCCGGGGATGACCATCACGAAGAAGATGACGAAGTTCAGCGCCGCGGCGAATAGATTGCCCCAGCGGCCGTGGTTGATGTTGCGGGCGCTGAGGGTGCGTTGCACCATTGCCTGGCTGGTACCCCAGTAATAGAAGCCGAGCAGCGGCAGAGTGATCAGCAAGGTCGGCCACGGCACGGACGGGTCGTTAAGTGGCCGGATCAGGCTGGTGTGCCCCGGCGGAACCGCATGCATTACGGTGGACCAGCCACCCGCTTTGCTGAAGGATACAACGGTCAGCACCACCGACCCGGCAAACAGCACCGCCGCCTGCAGCACGTCGGCAAACATCACCGCCGACAACCCGCCAATGAGGGTGTAGCTGGCGGCCACGATGGCCAGGCCCCAGATCAGCACCTCAAGGGATACGCCGGGAAATATCATCTTGATCATGAGCGAGCCAGCATAAAGCGTCACCGCCGAGTCCAGGAAGGTGTAGCTGATGAGCGAGATGGTGGAGAGGTAGTAGCGGCTGCGCACGTCGAAGCGGCCCTCCAGGAACTCCGGCAGAGTGAACACCTTACTGCGGAGGTAGAACGGCAGGAAAAACACGAGCACGAAAATGATGGGAATGATCGCCGCCGAGATGCCGTAGTTGAACACCGAGATGCCCGTGCTGTAAGCGTCGCCCGACCAACCGACGAGCGACGAACTCGACACGACCGTGGAAAACATGGAGAGGCCGACCAGCCACCAGGCCATGCCGCGGCCACCGAGGAAGTAATCCTCGGCATTCGCGCGTTTCGTGTGATAGAGCCCCCAGCAGACAAGGACGATTACATAAATCGCCATGACGACCAGGTCGAGATGGGTGAGATTGACGCTTGGCATTTAACAAGGTTGTTGTTAGAGAGTTCTCATCGAGCCTGGAGGCGATTGTAGCCGGCGGAACTGCTGCCCGCAGCCAGAATAGCCCGCCATTGAGCCATGTTGTTCGACACCTAAGGTTTCAACAGGGAAAGGATGCTGCGGAATTTCGGCGTATTGTTGCCGGGGTTCTGGTTGCTGTTGTGGTCGTCGAAATCCCAGTACTTGGCGCGGTCGAAAGCGGTCTTGGTGGTACTGAAGGTGACGTGGCCATCGCCCCAGGCAACGTGCAAACCTGCCGGGTTGTCACCGGAACGGTGGGGAATGGTGCGCCAGGTGTAAATCAGGTCGGTAATCATGGCGCGGTAAGCGGCCAACTCGGTGGTCTTAAGGGCAACAGTGGCCCAGTCCATTCCCGCTGGGCTCATGGGGGAAGTGGTCCTGGATTGGGGGTACCAGATGTAATTGCCGCGGATCCGCCCGCCATTATACGTTGGCCAGGGTTCGTACCACTTCATCTCAAACTTTATCGGCAGGGACTCAACGTGGCGGAGCCCGGGGTCGTAGTAGCTCTTGCCATTGGCGACGATCTTCTCCGAATACAGGATGCCGAGATTGGTGCCGGAGCCGCTATTCGCTTTCATTCCATCGGTGCCAGGCTGGAACAGCTCGTAGCTTTCCCAAGGCATGGTTCCGGGGTATCGTTCCGGGTCACACTCCGTGGGGGGCAGCCGGTCGGCATAACTGTCAGCGTACATCATGGTGCCCAGCCCGAGTTGGCGCAGATTGTTCATGCAGGCCGCGCGCTGGGCCTTGTCCTTCGCCCGGCTTAATGCGGGCAGGAGCAGCGCCGCTAGAATCGCGATGATCGCGATTACGACAAGCAATTCGATCAATGTAAAACCTCGTTTGGTTGGAATGCTCATAGTCATGTCCGCTTTCAGCGGGAGGAACAGCCGTGCCGGGCCCCTCAGCTCGGCACGGTATCTGTTTACCCAACCCCATTGCGTCAAAACTTCACGGAGCGCTGAAGCGGTAAAACCGCTCCGAGTAGTTGGTGGCCGTCAGGTCATGAACCGTGAATGGGCTGGCGGTCACGATGCCTGTCTGGATCACTGGCCAAGGCTGCGGCGCGGCCAGGTTATCGGTGGCGTGCAGTGACCAGGCAGCTCCAGCGGCGCCGGTGGCCGTCAGACTTATGTTCCCGTCAGGCAGAAGCCCAACTCCGGTCGCGGAGGGCGGCGGTATGACTGTGAGGACCGTGATGCTCCCGTCCACCGCCAGGTTGTTCGCCCAGGTTGCCCCACCACCGGACACGGTGAGCGCGCTGCCGTTGGTCATGGCCTGATTGAACAAGGTGAACGTGTCGCCCACGACAAGGCCGGGCCCAAGGTTGGTTACAATCACTGAGCCCGTGCCGAGGTTAGTCAATCCACCGGACACGCTCACCACGTCGTTGGATTGCGCCAGCGAGGTGTTTACCTTGATCAACAGGTTGCCGTGAAGTGTCAGATTGCCACTCACGGTCAGTGTGCTAGGTGCGCCGGCACTGCCGGGGGCCAGCGCGACGCTCGTGTTGACTTGCAAGTCTCCTGCGATGGTCCCCGACCCGCCCAGCGCACCCGCAGTGACCACCGTCGGTCCGGTATAGGTATTGACGCCATCCAGGTAGAGCGTGCCGCTCCCTTTCTTAGTCAGGAAGCCTCCGCCGTTGTCTGACAGCGCCCCGGCAACCGAAACCGCGAATCCACCGTCATCAATGGTCGCGCCGTTGGCATCAATAGCCACCTGCGTCAGGCCTTGCAGAAAGTTGGCGATGTTCGTGGTGGTCTTGAGCGTGCCACCGCTGAAGTAGAAGTAGCTGTTCCGGTTGCCTCCAACGATGTTGCGCCCGGTGGCCAGCGTGCCGCCCGATTGCAGATTGATCGTCCCGGTGCATCCAGCGGCCCCAGACTGCCCCCAGCCCAGCGCGAAGGTGGCATTGGTACTCGGGTCAACCGTGACGAAACCCGAACCGCTGATGTTCAAGGTGCCCGAGGCGTTGTTGGCGGCATAGGAAGGATGGCCGCCAATGAAGATATTAGGATCGGAATTCACGTGGATGGAACCCGCGGTCACATTGATGGTGGCATTTCCTTTGTTGCCCCAGAGCAGTGACTGGATATTCGTTGTCACGAAGTTCATAGCGCCGCCGCTCACGTTCAACGTGGCCGTGTTTCCCGACAAATCGGACATGGCAAACCAGTTTCCGGGAGCCGAGCCCAGGAAATGAAACGTGCCGGAATTGACATTCATGGTCACAGGATTAGCGCTGGCCTGGCCAAGAATGAATTTCGCGTCGGCAACGGCTGTGACGCCGTCCAGATTCAACGTGACATCATCCGCCAGGAACTGATTGAAAAGGCCATTCCGGGCAAAAGTGGCTGTGCCTCCTGGCAAGGTCAGCGCGCCACCACCGTTCAGGCTGATGTTGACCGAAGCGGGGCTGCTGTTAGTGAACCCATTAGTCAAGGTCAGCGTGGTGCCGGGATCCACGGAAATTGTGGCATTGCCGCTGAGGGTCACGGGCCGCGCCATACCAATGTCGGCAGTGGACGAATGCAGCGTGCCGGAGCCGATGACCAAACGTCCGGCAGAGTTGCCCAGGTTGTTGTCGGCGCTCATATTCAAGACGCCGCCGTTGAGGAAAGTCCCGCCGGTATAGGTATTGGCGACGTTCAGCGTCAGCGAGTTGGTGCCGCTCTTGGTCAGCGAGTTGGTGCCCCCAATGCCGCCGGTGCCAGTGATGGTGTATTCGTTCAGCGTATTATTAGCGGTTACGCCGGCCGGATTTACCGCAGTGTCAAGCTGGATACTGATCGGCGAGGGCCCGGCAGCCGTGTCATCCAACTGGGCCGCTTGCCCGTTCAGGAAGACGGTTGGATTGCCATCGCTGTTATTCCAGGTGGCGGTCGTGTTGATGTCCCAAGTTCCCGACCCCGGGCGCCAGGTAACGATTTGCGCGGCCGCGCCGTTCCCGACCGTGACGTTCAGGTCAATGGATTTGTTGGCCGTGTTGTTGACAATCGTGGCGGTCACCCCGCTCGGCAGCACGAGGGCTGACGAGGGCACCGTCCCCGAAAGGTTGCCGGTGTATTTGATCAGCGGATACTGGCCCACCGCCCACAGGACAGTGCCCCGCATAATCACATTCAACGTGCCATTGATGGCCAAGTTGCCGTTGACCTGCAGCGGCGCCGTGGAAAGGCCGGGCGACGCGAGGAAATTCAAATCCAGGTAGGTGTTGCCCGCCGCGTAGGTCAGGCCGGCGCAACTCCAGCGGATGCCCCCCACGTCTTTTTGCACGCCATTGGTGGCATTGGCAGAGATCGTCACGACGCTGTTGGAAATCGAGCCCAGGGTGCTCGCGAGCAATTCGCCAGCGGTGATGGCGGTCGGGCCATTGTATGTATGATTCAACCCGGCGAAGGTGAGGGTGCCGGTGCCATTCTTGTTCAGGCCGCCGTCGGTCGCGTTGTCGCCACCAATCGTGGAGTGCTGCAAGGTTGCGCCGATGCCGATGGCAAAATTGCCACCATCAATAATCGCGCCGCCGTCGCGCACGTTGACCGTGCCCATCGAGGAGGCGATCAGGTTGGTTTGGTTGCCATTGGCCTTGAGCGTGCCGCCGTTGAAATTGAAAATCCCGTTCCCGGCGGTGCCAGCGCTCATGATGCTGCGCATCGTGGACAAGGTGCCGCCGTTCAAGTTTACGGTGCCCGAGCCACTAGCGAGTCTGCCGATCTCAAACAGGCCCCCACTGGTGCCGGTGTCGAAGGTGCCGCTGGAAATCGTCAGGACACCGTTCCCACCAGATGCGCCGTTATTGTAACTTGCGCCAAAATAAAGGTTGCAGCTATTGCCGATGATAAAGTTGCCGCCGGCAATATTGAGCGTCGAGGTATAGCCCCCACTGATCCCGATCCCAGTATGAGAGGCAGTGACCACGGTCATGGTGCCGTTGCTGATGTTGAGGGTCGTGTTGCCGCTATCACCCAGATAGAACCCGTAGCCGGAATTGATCGTGCCCGTGGCAGTCCAGTTGAGGGTGGCGCCGCGGCTGAGGTCGAATTTTGAGCCGCTGGCCGAAACAGTATCGAAATACCCGCTGATGTTCGCTGTGCAAGCGTCTCGGATGGCAGGCCCTTGCATTGTCGTTGGCGTGCCAGCCGACCCGCCGGTGAGATTGAAAGTGCCAACATTCCTCATCGTGACGAGCTTGTTGCCTCCATTGATGGTCGATTTGATCGTCAACGCGCGCCCGCCCGCCACATTCCAGGTGTTGTTGTTGCTCAAGACCAACCCGCAGTTCAGGGTCAGGTGATTGCTGCCGGTGGCCGTGCTGGTCAGGTCAATGATGTTGCCGGAAGCGCCCACCAGCCCCAATGTGCTGCCATCGCTGTCCAAGGTGACGGGGCCACCTGGGGCAACAACTATGATGCCGGCCCAGTTCGTGCTGGCGCCGAGGAGCACGGTGTTGGTGTCAGTGACCGTGCTGTCCCATTGGGCGATATCCGCGCTGGCCGGCGGCGCGCCGCCCACCCAACTGGTCCCCAGATTGAGATTGTCTGAATTGTTCTCCTTGATGACGGTGGCCGCCAAGGCCTGTTGCGCCAACGCGCAAAGCGCAGCGATGAGGGCGAGGCTCCAGAACCCGGTCTGGAGACGAGCATTTCTTTGGGAGGTCTTTTTCATGTTTATTATGATTTGAATTTTGGAATCCCCGTTCGTTTGTGGTGTTGGTTCAGATCAATGGTTGGGCCGGTTTGCCGGCCGAGGCCGGTCGTTTTGCGCGGGTGTAGGACCTAGCACAAAACGACCGGAGGTTAACTAGGGATTGTAGTTGGTGCTGCTCAACATATAGAACTGCTGCGCCGAACCACTTATGAGGGCGTTGGTGCCGATGAACGTGTAGTTGCTCGCCCCCAGCACGTTGGTCGCCACAGTCTTCCATTGATTGAGCGGCCTCGCCACATTGGTCGTGGACAGCAGGTAGTAGGTGTAGCCTGCCTGTCCGTTCGTCCCATTGATCACCACATTAGCGCCCGCCAGACTGAAG
>JBBQYD010000183.1:0-9406 GCA_038209025.1 Verrucomicrobiota bacterium
CCCAGCGTGGCTCCTTTGGGCTCCAGCACGCCGATTACGGTGTAGTTGATGCCATTGATTTTGACGCGTTGATTCACCGCGGCGGAGAAGGGGAACAGGTCCAGCGCCAGGCTGTTTCCCAGCACGCAGACATCCCGGGCATTCTCAATGTCGATATCGAGCAGCAGCCGGCCCTCGGCCAGGAGCCAATTGCGGGCGGCGAAGCTGCCGGGGGTTTCCCCGAACATCTGGACGTTGGGCGCCGTCTTTTTGTAGCGGTTTTCCACCTGGCCGCCCCAGAAGGTGGTTTCGATCCCCACGCTCCGGGCCAGGGTGGCTTTTTGCTCGACCTTCTGGCCGTGAGCCAGCGTGATGTTTTTGCGGCGCCAATACTTCTCAAAACCTTCGAGGCCGCCAAAATGAATTGCCGGCCATTTTTGGATCATGAACGTGTGGCTGCCCAACTGGCTCATCTGTTGTTCGATGTCGCTCTGCATGACGCGCATCGCGGTCATGACCACGATGATGGAGAACACCCCGACCGTGACCCCGACCAGCGTCAGCGCGGAGCGCAACTTGTGCGCGGCCAGGGCGCTCATGGCCATGTGAAAGCTCTCGCGCAGTTCGGCCAGCAGGATGGTGGTGGTTCGTTTAGTTGTCATGCCTCACGCGTGCTATTCGTTGCGCAACGCATCGACCGGGTTCATGCGGGCCGCCCGCCAGGCTGGGAAGAAACCTGAAAGCACTCCCGTGACCAGCGAGACCAATAGGGCGATGCCCACAATGGTCAGCGACATGGTGGCTGGCAGGAATCTCTCAATGATCAGCGTCACCGGCCAGGCGATGGCCAGTCCCACCAGGCCGCCCAGGAGGCAAATCGTGGCCGATTCGATCAGGAACTGGAGCAGGATCGTGCGGCGTTTGGCGCCGATGGCTTTGCGGATGCCGATCTCCTTCGTGCGCTCGGCCACGGACACGAACATGATGTTCATGATCCCGATGCCGCCCACAAAAAGAGACAGCCCGGTAATGAACAACCCCACGGCGGCGATGGTGCCGGCCACTTTGTGAAACATCTCCACGAATTGATCCTGCTGATTGATGGCGAAATCGTCCGCCTGCCCCGGCGCCAGGCCGCGCACGCGGCGCATGACCCCGCGCAATTCCTCCCTGGCGTCATCCAGCTCGGCAAGGTCTTTGACCTTGACCTGCACTTCCAGGTCGGGGTTGTTCCTGAAGGAACGCTCGAACTGGGCAAGCGGGATAAACGCCTGGTTATCGAGGCTGATCGCCCCCAAAAAGCTGCCCTGGGTTTCGAGCACGCCCACCACTTCAAAAGCGTTGTTGCCGATGTATATCCGGTTTCCGAGAGGGGTGACGCGTAGGAACAAGTTGCTTGCCACCTGGCTGCCGATCACGCACACCGGCCGGCCACCCTGCACCTCGGCGGGCGACATGAACCGGCCTTGCGCCACCCCCATGCTGGTGGTTTGGAGAAAGGCCTCGGTCGTGCCCACGATGCGCACGCTGTCCGACTTGCGTTTTTGAAACTTGATGGGCTGCGTGGTATCCGTGGTGGGCGCGACGGCGGTGGCCATGGTGAGTTGCCGCTCGATGGCGGCGGCCTGGAGTTTGGTGATCGGCTGGCGCTTCTGCATGCGTTGCCATTCCTCGTGCGAATGGGCCATCCAATTGAAGCGTTGCACGTAGAGCACATCAGCGCCGATGAAGGAGATGCTTTTCATGAAGGCTCGGTTAAGGCCCTCGATGGCCGTGCCCATGATGGTGACCGTCACGATGCCGATGACGATCCCCAGGGTGGTCAGAATCGAGCGCATTTTGTTGGCGCGAATCGCGTCCCAGGAAATGCTGAGCCCTTCCTTTAACTCCGTGAAGAAGTGCATATCAGGAGTTGGCCGGGGTGTCCGACGCGGGTTGCGCAACGGTTACGGGTTCGCAGAGTTCATCGCTCGCGATCAAGCCATCGCGAATGCGGATGATGCGTCGCGCGTGCCGCGCCACGTCCTCCTCGTGGGTCACGACAATGATCGTATTGCCGCGGCGGGCAAGATCCGCGAACAGGGCCATGATTTCCGTGCCGGTTTTGGAATCGAGGTTGCCGGTCGGCTCATCAGCCAGCAGCAGCGAGGGACTGTTCACCAGGGCGCGAGCCACCGCCACCCGCTGGCGCTGGCCGCCGGACAACTCGTTCGGCTTATGGTGGATGCGGTCCTGCAACCCCACGTTGGCGAGGGCCGCGAGCGCCACTTGCCGGCGTTCCTCGAACGGCATGCCGGCGTAAATCAAAGGAAGTTCAACGTTGCGGAGCGCATCGGAGCGGGGCAGCAGGTTGAACGTTTGAAAAATAAAGCCGATTTCGCGATTGCGAATCTCCGCGAGTTGGTTGTCGTCCATCTCGCTGACCTGGACGCCGTTCAGTTCGTAGGTGCCGGAGGTCGGTGTATCCAGGCACCCGATCAGGTTCATCAAGGTCGATTTGCCCGCACCCGACGGCCCCATGATCGCCACATACTCTCCCCGCGCGATGCTTACTGAAACCTCCCGCAGCGCGTAAATGATTTCCGCGCCCATTTGGTAACGCCGGGAGATCTTTTCGAGTTTGATGAGTGCCATGCGGAATGACGTGAAAAACGTTGCCGGCGCGGTTTCTAACGGCTCTTCTCCGGCTCACCCTCCTTGCTGTCCTTGTCTTTGGAGGGTTCCGGCAGGCCTTTGCGAATCTTTTTTCCATCCTCCAAATCGCGGCTGACGGCGCGGAAATTGCCGGCGATAACCTCCTGGCCTTCCTTCAGCCCTTCGGTGATTTCCCAATGAGTGTCGTCGCTGATGCCGATCTTTACGGGGACCATTTTGGCGCGTTCGCCATCCACCAGAAAAACGACCTCGATCTGCTTGGAGGCGTCACGGTTTTTGCGTTCGCTCGAAGCCAGGGCGGGGGAGTTGGTGGCTGAGGTGTTGGCGGGCACCGCGTTGGTGGCGGCCTTGCCTGACGCGGAGTTCGTCTTTGCCACCGTGTTCGTGGCGCCGTCGGCCTTGGTTATTGGGGGGCGGGTGGTGACGCACGCCATCGGCACGGCCAGCACGTTGGTACGCGACCGGGTTTCGATTTCCGCCGTCACCGACATGCCCGGACGAAACTGCTCCTTTTCCAGGACCCGGATGCGGACCTCGAATTTGGTGGCATCCTGGGTGCCGCCGCCGTAGGCAGCCGAGCCTTTGGCGCTGTTGCCGATTTCCGTGACGGTGCCGGTGAATTTGCGGTCCTTGAAGGCATCGACTTCCAGCCTGGTGCGCTGGCCGGGTTTGATCAGTACCACGTCGATCTCTCCGATATCCACCCGGGCTTCCATCTCGTTGAGGTCGGCGATGATCATGACGTCAGTGCCGGCCATCGTGGCGGTGCCGACGACCCGTTCGCCCAGTTGTGAATTGAGCTTGCTGATGGTGCCATCGATGGGGGAGACGATGGTGGTTTTGGCCAGTTCCTCCTCTGCGCGGGCCAGTTGGGCTTTGCTCATGGCCACCATGTGCGTGGAACTGGTGAGTTGCGCCCGGGCCACATCCAAGCCGGTCTTGAATTCCAGGAACAGCGAATCCGAGATCAACTGGCGCTGGAAGAGTTCATCGTTGCGCTTAAACTCCGCTTCGGCCTTGGCCAGGTTGGCGTTGGCGGTCGTCTTGGTGGCCAGGGAGGAGTTGTAGCTGGCTTCCGCCTGGTTGCGGTTGGCTACGTAAAAATCGGGTTTAATGCGCAGGATGAGGTCGCCCTTTTTCACCACCTGGCCTTCCTTCACCGGCAAGTCGATAATCTCGCCGCTGACCTCGGGGCTGATTTTGACCTGGGTGACGGGCTGGATCTTGCCGTTGGCCACCACGACTTCCGTGAGATTCCGCCGGGAGACTTTATCGGTCTGGACGGTGACCACGGCTTCCTTTTTCCGGAAGATGGCGAGCAGCGTGCCGGTGATGAGGACGGCAGCCATCAATGAAAACACGATGACTTTCCTGCCCTTTTTCGATTTTGCCATAATCTATGGTATTAAGACACTCCAGAATGGTTTTAGTTTCACTGCGCGGCGGCGGCTCACAATGCCAGTTGCCCCAGGCCGGTGAGGATGAAGAAGGTTTCCTGCAGCACCCAAAAGGCGAATACCAGGAACCCGGCCCGGGCGAACGGGACGTTGGCCAACTTGGCCAGGCCCAACGCCATTAACCCCACGAACCAGAAGGAAAAGACGTTGGCGGCGCCGAGGGCCATGTGACTTTTGCGATTAACGTCGAAGTGTTCCACCGCCAGTGCCAGGCTCGGGGCGGCAAAGACCTTCCCCAAGTTAACGATTAGGAGCAAGGAGACCACCATGCCCAGAACGCTGATCATCATCACCAACCCGGCCGTTTCCATCGCCTTGGGATAGGGAAAACGGACCTTGAGGAACCATCGGCCGATGAGCCAGAGGATGAGCGCCCACCAGAATACCCGCACGACGCTGGCCACCACCGCGCCCACCGCGCCGAACACCTTCATCATCGCGGGACCGGTAAACTTTTCCGCGATGGCGAGCCCCTGATCCGCCTGGGCCTGGGTCATCTTGCCGGCTTTGACCTGCGCATCTATCGCCTTGACCTGTTGCTCGCGTATCTGCTGCTGGATGGCTGGCTGGGAGAAGATGACGACAGCGGAGATCACCCCCACAAGCCCGGAAAGAATAATCGGCACCAGCCAGTTGCCCTTCGAATGCGGCGCTGAGCGGATATCGAGGAACACGTCGCCGGGCACGGCGAAGATGTTTAACAATCGGGCGGCCAGGGACATCCGGGGCACATCCGGTCGGGCTTCCGGCGCCTGCGGTTCGGGCGATGACTCATCCATAAAGGTCCTCGGTTTTAGAGTCCTTGATGTTGGTGGAAGTTGGCCTGCCTGTCCAGAACTTACGCCCTTCGGGCGGAGAACCGGGCGCATCGCGGCTTCGTCGAGCAGCTTCTTTTTGCCCCGGGGAATATGCCAAAGGACCGGTCCTGCCGTCGGCCAGGGGACCACCGCCCTTTCCGTCAAGGGAGGGGGCTGTGCAAAAGTCAGTCACCGAAGGCGATTTCCGCCATGCACGCGTTAGGGGTTCGATTGAGGCTGAGCGGCATCGGGAGCAAAGACCCGCAATTCCCTGACCGCGTAGCCCCACTTCGTGCCGCGAACTGTGCCATGAACTTTTACCCAGCGGGCGCGTTGTGGCTCAAAACGAATCTCGTTTACCCCACCGGTAGCCTCCTTTGCGCTGTACACTTCCGTCCAGGTTTGGCCATCCTCTGAAACGGCAACGACGAACTCCTTTGCAAATGCCCCCTGCCAATCAATACGCACGCGATTGATCGACTGACTCTTTCCCAAATCGACTTGCAGCCAGGCTGGATCGCTGAATTCCGAAGACCAGTAAGTGGCTGGATTTCCATCTACCGCGCGGCTCGGGGCAAACTCGCTCCGCAATGTCGAAGATGCGGAGGCCTGCTTTTGAAACGCGACCCCTTCCACGGCAGGATCCAATATTTCAAAATCCCGCAGGCTCTTAACCTGGCGCCCTCCCACGCCTGGCAGTTCAGCTTCCAGGTTGTAGCTCGCCGGGGTCGCCGGCAGGTGCAAGCTGAAGTTAAGGTTCGTCCTGCCGTAAGCATCCAACCGGCAGGGCTGCTCCAAGGTTTGAATTAACCGGTTGCCGCTTTTGAGTCGAAGAGTAACCGGCCCGGCCCACGGTTCAGGCAAGTCATTGAGCACCACCACGGGAACGCTTCGGGGAGGTTCGCCGACTATCCTCTCTCTCCAAAAATCAATCATCAACCCCACCGGTTCGAACGCATCCTTCACATATCGGTAAAACTCCGGTTCCCATTCCAGCTTTTTGACATCGAGCCAATGATCACTGGTCTGGCCATCAGGACGCGAATAACCAAGGGCCGTGAAATGGAGGACTCCGGCAGCCTGGCGGTGACACCGCCAAAACTCGGTATCGCCGGCCAGGTAACGCGCGTAGAGATGCCGGCGGTCTTGCGTCGTGGAGTTGGTCCCGAGAAGGTTTTGATAAAGATTGCTCGTAAGCGTGGTGGGGGTGCCGTCGCGATTCAGCCACAGCCAGCCATACTCATTAATGACAACCGCATGGCTGCCATCATTGGTTTGCACATTTCCCTGTGGCGCCCGGCTCACTTCGGCCAACTGCGTCAGCTTGAAAGCGGGGTTAACAAAATGATATGGGTGGGATTCAAACATGTCTCCTCCTTCCTGGGGATGCTCGTAGCCGTTGTCCCACGGACGATTCGAGAGGTCCAGACCCCGCACCTGGCGAATCGCCGGACCGGTCTGGTCGGTGGCCGTCTCGTTGTTGGCGTCCCAAATCACGACCGACGGGTGGTTCCACCGCACCCGCATCCACTCGGCATATTCCAACGCGAGTTGCCCGCTCTTGAGTTCGGCCGGAAACTTTTTCTGAACACTGGGCCCAAACCAAATCGGAAACTCATCTTGAATAAGGACCCCCTCCTCATCGGCAATGCGGTACCAAAACTCCGGCGGAAAACCGATGCAGTAGCGCAGCGAGTTCCAGTTCATGTCTTTTACTTTTTGATGAAGGCGGCGCACCCAGGATTCCTGCCACGGCAGGTCCCCGCACTCGCTGTCCTCAAAAAACCGGTAAAGGGTGATGTTGCTCCCGCGCATGAAATAGGGCTTGCCATTGAGCACAGCCCGGCCGGTTGCGGTATCAAACCGAAAGTCCCGCATGCCGAACCGCGTTTCAAAGCTGTCCGTTTCGCTATCCACATGCAGCGTATAAAGGAACGGATTCTCAGGAGACCAAAGCTGGCAGTGTTCGATGGGAAGGTTAACGAGGATGGTTTGCTCCGCGCCTTTGGATATGGCCCCAACCCGATTCGTGGCGCTCCCAACGGCCCGGCCGGATTTAGCCTCCCGCACGACGAAGGAAATGAGAGCAGGCGCAGGTTCACCATCGTTGCGCAACTTCACCTGCACCCGCACGGTTTGGTTCGTGATATCCGGCGCCGCCTGGACGGTCAGGAAATGAGGAGTTCCAGAGAGAATCAGGCTCACAGAATCGAAGATGCCGGGGATATAACGGTCCTTTTCGAAGTCAAACCCGGAGGGCACGGCACGGGTGACGGCGTTTCGATCCGCGCCCACCCTGATGACCACCTCGTTTTCACCCGTCTTTAATTCCCGCCGCACATCGAAATAACCGGGTGTGAAGCAGGGCAGGTGATCGCCAATGAGTTGCCCATTCAGGAACAGCCGTGTGCCAAACATCGCCTTGCTGACCTTCAGCGTTGCGACCGGTGGCACCGCTCCCTCGAAACGGAAAGTCCGCCGATACCAAAAAGCGTCCCGCCGCGGATCCTTCTGTTCCACTTCCCTCCGATCTTTGACCTTCGGGCCGGGTTCCACAAAGGCCGGTTGAGCCAGTGAAACAAGCCCGGGCACCGGCACCTTGCGGTCATACTTGGCCGGCGCCTGGTTCATTGTTCCTTCGGCGATCTCCCATGTGCCGTCCAGGGACAGTTCGCGTCGATGGGATTGTGTGACACGGTCGGAATTGTGCAGGAACGCGGCGCAACCGGCGGTGAAGAGGGCGACGGCCATCAAACCTGTCGCGGATTTTAGAAGGTGCTTGCTCATGTAAATCGTGTGGCTGTCATGTGGTTTGTGGTGCGATCCAGCCCCGCCTTTCAGGTTCGGCGTTGCCATGGTCGGCATTTGCGGCCGATTTCCTCCTCAACAGCATCACGACACTGGCGATCCACATTAGCGCACCGAGCGCGCTGGAGACGTAATAGACAACCATGTTCGTGAGCAGTTTCGCCCCGGCGGCCAGCGCGAGGAAGTAGATGCCGATGGCCACGAGCGGGATGAAGAAAAGTAGCAGGTAGTTACTGCTGACAGTCATCCCCTCGCGTTCCGGCGTCGCCCAAAACACCAACTCACCATAATAGACGATGATGTAGCCCGTGGTCAGGCCGATGAGCATACGTTTGAGAAAGTCATTCATCGGCAATCTGCTCAACGGTCATATGCAGCCGGATGGTTCGCCTTTCATCGTCCCTACAGGACTTCAACTTGGCTCGCTCCGCTCGCATAGTTGGCGAACGCATAAAGAGTGTATCCGCCGTGCCCGATGGAACGTGGGTGTTGGAAAATTGGGAATGGTTAGGCATGGCGGATACCCTCTGGTTGAACTAAGCCGCTTTGACCAGGGCCACCGGGTTGCTGTGTAACGTATCCCCATTCAGGGCGAGGGGAGCCTCGGAAAAGACGCTCGACGGCCGGGGCGGATAGGTTGGACCTGCGGGCCGTGCCTTCAGCCCGGCGCTGATCTTCAGAACTGTGGCTGCCGTGGTCATCACACTGAGCCTGCTCCGGGCATGGGCCAAAAGCAAACAAAAATCTCCGGTCAGCCCCCCCAATGCCGGCCACCTTCTCGGTGCCCCGCAGGGCAGCGGTGCTTGGCCGCACGGGGCATATCGCTGGCTGATGGCCCCTCCGGAAACATCTTTCCGGCTGCGGAACGTCTGAGCGTCCACAGTTCTCAGGCGCCATTGCGTTCAAACCTCCCTCAAAACGAGCTCACCGCTCAAACACAAGCGCCATACTGCCCGCGACTCTCCATCGCGGGCTGATCCGGGCTGGTTCAACTAGGGGCGTATTTGCTGGCTCCGCTGCGCTCCGCAGCAATACACCCTTCAGGGTTCGGCGACATAATGTTCAAGGTTCAGTGGGCTGCCAGCCGACAATCGCGTTGATAATGCCGATGACTCCGGCCACTGCAAAGATGGATGCCAGAACCCACCGGTCTGAAGTCGAGAAAATCCAAAGGGCCACGCCTGTAAAGAGCAGACCGTAAAAGCCGTGGACAATACGAAACAGACGGGCGCTCTTTTTGGGAATACCTCGTGTGGTCATAGCGTTTGATGCGCCGAACGACAGAACTGAGCGAAGTGGCGGTAAGCGCCGCTCCGACTGCTCGGAAACCGCGAAAGAATCAAGCGCATGAGACCGCATGCGCCCGCCACTTTCGCTCCAGTGACCTTGTTCGACGGCGATTCAGAAAACTGGATCAAACTGTCTATTGCCAACATAACCGACCGCTAAATGCGTGGGCAGCCAAATACGAATTGAAGATGCCCAATAAAGCTGAACCATCAAGGGATACGCCTTTCCTTCACTTGTCTTTACAAGCACGTATGCCAGAGCCGTTACGATGTGCCTGTCCTTCGTAACCGTCCGGCGGAACCGTATGGGGCTAGCGGCGCGTCGGGTAGTTGCACGGGGCGAGCCAACCTGCTGGGAGCTGAGCCGTGCGTCCGAAGGATTCAGCCGCTGGGACAGGGCGGCGGGGTTTTGGAGGCGAAG
>JBBQYD010000184.1:0-9403 GCA_038209025.1 Verrucomicrobiota bacterium
GGTTTTGCCCTCCAGCCGGCTTGACCCGCCATTTCCCTGCGTGCTCATGCGCCACCCTTCCCCGGCACCAAACTGGCACGCCGGATACGATGCACGCATGACGCCCTCCCCAGCCTGGACCAGCTGCAGGTCATCAAGAAACAATGCGCCGGCGCTTTGCTCTCCCTGGTCAATTAACAACGCCAGCATCATGGGACGTCCGCGCACCTTTCCGTCATTCGGGCCGCCCCAATGCGCGGTCCATCCGCTGAACAGGACCGTGACGCGCGCCCAACGATCCGCCGGGCAATTGACCGGCTTTTGAAACGTCTGCCCGGACGAATCGGTGTAGCGAAAGACAACTTCATTCCCCGCAGGCCGTTTGAGCCAAAGCCGCAGGCCGTTCCATTCACCGGTGGCCCCCGCTCCGCCCGGCGGCATGCGCAAAATCGCCGCAACATAGTTCCCACCCCCCGCAAAATCGAACGCCAGCCTGCCGCCGAACCGGCCCTCGTGCGCCGCCTCGATTGCCTTCTCGAAGGTGCCTTTGGCGCCCGGGAATTCCATCCCGTTTGAAAACGACCACCTGCCGGACTCATATCCGCTCTCGAAATCCTCCAACGCGGCGGGTGTGCCCGCCGGGGCCGCAACCTGCATGCACCAAGCGATGAGCAGCAGCGGGGCAATCAATATCGGGCGGTAAGTTGTCATGGCCGCGGGGGTAATTTCGCGCCGTAAGGCACGGCACGGTGGCGGTTGTCGTCAAAGGCGAAATGAAGCCATTGCCTATTTTTGCTCACGATACGCACGGCCCGCCCCTCTTTCACAGCCGCCATCCCCAGGCTCGCCATGCGACAGACGCCGACCCAGATAGAAGCAATGGTCCTCATGGATTACGAGGAAGTGCGGTATTTTTTCGGTCTTCTTTCGTCAGGGCGCCTTTGGTACCGGTGATCTCTGAACACAGTTTAAAAAACCCGCGCTTACGCTCCGAGTTGACACCCCAATCCACAGGCACACTCTGGTAGCCATCATGGAAGCCCTCGTCTTTCATCCGGTAGTCGAAAAAACCCCAGGAGGCGCGCTGGCTCACCGCCGCCACCAAGTTGTTCGCCGGCTTTTCGAAGTCAAAATGGTCGTCCTCGTTGAACAGGATGGGTGCCGGACGGTACCACGGCAGCGAGCGCACCTGGCGAACCATCTGAGAGATGCGGGCCGGATCTTTGACACCGTTGCCATGGATCAGGATGAAGTCGGATACGGCAACCACGTTGGTGCTGGGAATGACTCCGCCACCGAAAGAGGTTCCCGCCAGCAGGCGGCGGCCCTGGCGGCCGCTGTTCTCCCGCACGCGAACAATGAGTTCGTGGACCCGGTCAGGTCGCAGGATGGGGGGATACCGCTTGCCTGACTCATTGTTGACTTCCACCAGCACGTTGCGCCAACCGCCCGCCACCAGCCAGCGGGTCGCATTGTCAGTGGCGCGAATGATCGACGCTTCGTCTTTGAATCGGTCAGTCTGTCCAAAATAGAAGTAGCCCACCATGGGCGCCATTTCCAGCCGATCCGCCTCATCCAGGATGGCTTTCATCCGGCGGCAGTAATCGGCCCGCAGTTCGCCTTCGGGCGTGAAGGCGCTGTTCTCCCAGGGCTGCGCCTGGCTGTAACCCTGCGGAGATCCCCCTTGAAAATTCACCGTGAAAGAAAGCAAGCCGTGACGCTTCCACTCCGGCATCGCGGCAATGAATTCCCGGGTGTTGCGATCCGCATCCCACTTGCCCGTATCCGCGTAGGCCCAGGCGGGCCGGGTGGCGGGGTTGAGATCATCGAACGTGCCCTGCACCATTCTGGAGTTCATCAATAACCCCTGGATGCTAAACCCTTTCCAAACCCGGCCCGGATACGTGGGCGCGCCATTGATATAAAAGGAGTCGTTTGTAATCGAGACCTCAGTCAGACGGTACGCTCCACGTGACGAGTTCGAACAGGCCAGGAGCAGCAGGGAGAAGGCAATGAGCGTTTTGTTCATGAGCATCGGATCAAGCGTGCGAGGGTGGACCTTTCAATCGCCGAGTTCCTGTGAATTTAAAACGGAAACGCCCCCAATTCCTGAACTCAGGCCGGGAGCTTGTTCGAAAACACTACACATTCCGCCACCTGCAGGTAGGTGCCATCCAATTTGAACAGAATCCGCAGACCGAGTTCCCCAGCCGGGCGATTCTTCAAACAGGCTCCAACAGCTCGCGAATCTTTGGGTAAGGCAAGCAGCGGAATGAATCAAGCAAAATGTGTTTATCTCAAGCAGACTCTCTCAGCAACAAACCCTCAACTTCGAATCAAATCGAAAGATCCCGAATCAAGGCGGTTGCCCACCCGGTGGCGGTTCCTCGTCGGCCGGGTGCTCCACGGGCAGAAAAATGCCAACATCAATAAACTGGTTGGTTTCGCTCCGGCGGGCATGCACCCCCACCGAATTAAGACCTTCCCGGAGACTGGCGAGAGCCTCCGATGAAATCGGCACGGAGACGTAACCTTCGCTGCTTCCGGCGACGGATGCGGCCAGAATTCCATTGAAGTAGACGTCCGCGGCTCCGGCATGGCACACGCGAAGAGTGGGGGCGCTCCGGGTATTGGGCGGGAGGACGAAGAATCTCCGCAACCAAATCTGCCCGGTGTTCCAGAGTGTTCGCGCCCTTTCAGAGCCTGGGGGCGCGGGGACCAGGCCGAACCCGGTCTGCCCGCGGTTCCACTTGCTGGTGTCGAACCCGCGATGCGCCCACCGGGGTGGCGGTGCCGAAGTGGTATAACTCCAGGTGGTGCGTCCGTGATCACCGGGAGCCAGCAATGCGCGTTGGGAAGTCTTGCGAAGCTTGCCGAGGTTGGCGTCCCGAGCCTGGGCTGCGTCCACTTTCACCACCGCCCGGTCGTACGTGAGGAGGCCGTTGCACTCCGTTTCAACGTCCGTCAGTTGGGTATAGATCGCGGCGCTGAGCCCTGCGACATCATTAAGACTCCATACCCGGTTTACCAATTCCGTGTAGCGGGCGGTGAACCGCTGAGGCGTTTGGGCCAGCTCATAGCCCCAGGTTTTCGGGGACCACACATGGCTGCCCACGGTCAGCGCCACACCTCCGAATTCACCGAGCACCGTGGCCCGGGAGGTCTCCGTGCCGGGTGCTTCGGGTCCGGGGTAGCTATGCACATCCGCCACGTCCCCGGTCTGTTTGTCGAGCCAGCCGCTGGCGCTGTCAACCAGCCTCGATGCATCCAGCCGTTTCAGCCAGGCCGAAAGCCGGGCGGTGTCGTATTGACCCCAGCCTTCATTGAAGAGCACCCACATGATAATACTGGGGTGATTGCGCAAGGCCTCGACCATCCGCTGCAACTCAATTTCAAATTGGCGCCGCGCTGGTACCGTCCGGTTGTTCCCGCTGGGCATGTCCTGCCAAACCATCAATCCCAGGCGGTCGCACCAGTAGTACCAGCGGTCCGGCTCCACCTTGACATGCTTGCGCACCGTGTTGAAGCCGAGCTTTTTCACCAGCGTCAACTCCTCCTGCCAGGCGGCGTCGCTCGGGGCCGTGTATAAACCGTCCGGCCAAAACCCTTGATCAAGCACTCCCACCTGGAACAGCGATTCGCCGTTGAGCGCCAACCGGGGCACGCCGGCGGAATCACTGCGAGCCGACAGGCTGCGCAGGCCAAAATAGCTGTCCACCTGGTCCTGCTGGGTTTCGTCCTGAAACAGGGTGACGCGCAGATCATAGAGGAAGGGATCCTCAGGCGACCACAGGTGAGGGCGCTCAAACTGCAATTCCAAATCGGCATTGACCGGCCCCCGGGCGCGCGCCACGGGAACGCCTTTGTCCAGCGCCACAGCCTCCACCCGGAACATATCCGCCAGCCGGTTAACCATGACATTCAATCGCAAGGCCCCCCGGGCCAGGTCCGGCATCATCTGCAAACGGTCAATCCGCGCTCGCGGCACGGGCTCGAGCCAGACGGTTTGCCAGATTCCCGAGCTGGGCGTGTAAAAGATGCCTTCCGGGTTTCGCGATTGCTTGCCCCGCGGTTGCTCACCTTCCGTGGGGTCCTGAACCGCCACGAGTATCTCCTCCTCAGCCGACCAGTTGAGAAGCACTGTAATGTCCAGGCTGAAGGGATCATACCCGCCCCGGTGTTCTCCCGCCAAACGGCCATTGACCAGCACGCGCGCCTGCCAATCAACGGCTCCAAAATGCAGTCGCACCCGGCGGCCTGCCCAACCTGGCGGGATCCGCACGGTTCGCCGATACCAAAGCGTATTCGTCTCACGAAGCCGCCGGCCAACTCCGGAAAGCCCCGACTCCACCGGAAAGGGCACCAGGATTCTCCCGTCGTAATTGGTCGGAGGTCCCGCCCCGGCGTCGGTAATGGCGTACTCCCAAAGCCCGTTGAGCCCTTGCCAGTCCCGCCGCACCAACTGAGGGCGCGGGTATTCGGCATGTGCGTTCGTGGCCGACACCGCCGCCCCCCCAGAGGTGCGCAGCGTCCCGGAAACGGGTTGCCAGGCGGGCCATTCCCCCGCACGCCCGTGCCAGGTGGCCATCAAACCAACGGCCATGACCACCGCCTGCCACCCCACCCTTCGATTTTCTGGACTGGTCATTGCCGGTAAAACTTGGCCACCGCTTCGGTGCGCGTATGCACGTGAAGCTTTTCGTAAATTCGCCGAATATAGTTTCGCAAGGTGTGAATGCTCACCCCAAGCTGGTCCGCGATCTGCTTATAAACATACCCTTGAGCCAGCCCATCCAAGACCTCCCGCTCACGCGCCGATAGGGCGCTTTCCGGTCCCGCCGCGGGCCGCCCAGCCTGAAAGGATTGCACCACTTTCCGCGCGATGGAGGCCGACATCGGAGCCCCTCCGGCGTAAACGTCGAGGATGGCCTCGAGGAGCTTCGCCGGGGGCATGCGTTTGAGCAAGTAACCGCTGGCGCCCGCTGCCAGCGCGCTGAAAATACGATCCGCGTCCTCAAAAACCGTCAGCATGAGGATTTGAGATTTCGGCATCATCGGCTTCAGCCGACGCACACACTCGATGCCGCTCATGCCTTCGAAGTTAATGTCCATCAGCACGACATCCGGCCCGTCCGCCGGCAGCCTCACGAGCGCTTCCTCGCCGCTCGCATAGGTGCTGATGCACTTAAAGCCGCTCGCGGCGTTCAGGTACCCGGCAATGTTGTCACGCACATCTTCATTGTCTTCGACCAACGAAACACGAATTAAGTCGTTCATGAGAGTTTCCGTTCACCCGCGGGCAGCGGGATGCTCAACTCGATGGTTGTGCCAGCGCCGGGCTGGCTGCGTACCTCGCATTGCCCGCCGCTTCGAATCAACCGGTCACGCATGCCCCGCAACCCACTGCCTCCCGCACCGCGTCTGCCTGTCTGGCCCGGGCCGTTTCCGTCCCCCCCGCCACTGCCCTGCAAGCCCCGTCCGTTGTCAGTGATTTGAATGATGAAACCGCGAGCTTCCACGGCCATCGCAACCCGCACCCGGGAAGCGCCGGAATGTTTGAGCGCATTGCCCAGCGCCTCCTCGAAGGCCAGAAACAGGTTGTGCCGCACTTCGGCGGTCAGGGCGTAATCCGGCAGGTATCCGGGAATTCGCAGCTCATGGTCCACCGTGGTATTCTGCAAGTATTCTGCCGCATATTGGCCCAGGTACGCCGCCAAGTGTTCCAAGGTGTCATTCTTCGGGTTAACCGCCCAGACAATCTCATCCAATGAATGCATCAGTTCCTGCGAGGTAACCGCGATGGAATTCAGCTTCTTGGAAGTGGAGGAGGCGTCATCCAAATCGTTCCGCGCTCGCTCGCTTAGATAGGATATCTTGGTGAGTTTCGCGCCGAGTTCGTCGTGCATGTCCTGGGCGATGCGCGCGCGTTCCCGTTCCATGGCGCGCTGTTGTTCCAGCCGCGCCAGTTGGCGGCGCAAGCGCCGGTGCGAAACCACCCGAACGACGCTCGCCACGGCCGTCACCAAAACCAGAGTTTCGAGGGCAATCGCCCACGGGGTCCGCCAAAGCGGCGCGGGGACCACCAGGCCAAGCTGCGTCTCACGCCCGGTCCACGCCCCCTCAGCATCGCTCGCCATTACGCGAAACTGATACTCGCCGGCCGGGAGCCGCCCGTAACGCGCCCGGCGCGTGACGGTGCTATCCAGCCAGTCGGGATCAAACCCCTCCAGCTTGTGCCGGAAACGGGTCCGTTCCGGATGTGCCAAACTGGGAGCGGTGAAACCAATCTCCACATCACGCAGCCGGGCCGGCAACTCCATCAGGCTGCCCTTAACGCCCGCGGCCGCCCGCACCAGCGGCCAGGATGCCAGCTCGCCATTGGCGCGAACCGACTCCAGGTGAACCGTCGAAGCCGGAGCGGCCAATCGCAGGTCCTCAGGCTGAAAACTGACCACCCCGTTGCCAGTCGCAAACCAAAGCGCGCCATCGCGCGAACGCAAGCTCCGCGGCCAGCCCACGCCATCCTCTGCCCGCTCCCTGGAAAACTCCACCAGTACCGGCAGCTGTTCCGTCCGGTTCGTCCCGGCCGCGCCAGCCCGGGCCGGAAGCCGGGATACCCCCTTGGTCGTTGCCACCCAGATTTCGCCCGAAAGCGATTCCTGCACCCCGATCACCTGATCGTCGGGCAGGCCTGTCTCCGCCTTCCACACCCGCCATTGCCCTTCAGCGTGGCATGCCAAACCGCCCCCATGCGTTCCCGCCCACAGCCGGTTTTTCACAGGCTCCCGTAAAGCCGTCACCCGTTTGCCCCGGAACTCCGGCACCTGCGGCAAAACTTGAAATCTCTCGGCTTGAAACCGCAGTATCTCACCCTGCTCGGTTCCGAGCCACAGACCGCCATCCCTTGACCGCGCGATGGCTGTGATAGGATGGCCTGTCAGCCCGTTGCGTTGATCGAACGTCGCGACCAGGTGCTCCAAATACCGGTGCAATCGACCATCCGCCGTGGACACCCACACCCGTCCGCCCGTCGTGCCGCACACCGCCAGGATCGTGTCGTCACTCAGACCGTGCGCCAGCGAGTAATGCATTGCCCGGCCATCTTTGATTCGATACATCCCGGTCCCCAGCGTGCCTACCCACAGGCTGCCATCCCCTCGCGCGTAGAGCGTTGATATAAGGTTCTGCCCTGCCAGCGGCGCCGTAGCGCCCGGCATTTCCAGCACTCCCGCCCGGCCAGAAACCATGCCGCCATGCTCAAACCCGGCCCAGACCCGGCCGTCCGGATCTTCCGCCAGACAGGTCGCCGCGCCGCCCGGACCTGTGAACCACCGCACCACTTTCTCCCGCAGCCGCACCAGGCCGCGTTGGGTGCCCACCCACAATTGCCCCTCGCGGTCGGCAAACACAGTCCGCACATCCGAGTGATCCCGGCCCTCGCGCAAATCCACAGCATAAAAGCGGCTTCCGCCAAAGTAGAATAGGCCCTGCCCGCTGGTCCCGATCCAAAGCTGGCCCGCGCGCCCTTCACAAATGCTCCACACCTGCAACTGCGTCGCGCCGCCACCCCGGAAGTAGTTGAATCGCCGATTCTCAGAAAGGTTCAGGAGGTAAGTGTCTCCGAATCCCCACAACGAGCCCGCACGATCTTCAAAAACTCCCAAAAAGGGAGCCTTCTGACCGGACGCCTCGGGGTCGAACGCGCCCCGCAGCATTTTGCCCTCTTGGTATTTCCGCAAGCCCGCCCGCGTGGTCACCCAGACTCCATTTGAGCGGGTAACCTGCAAGCCGAGAACGGTCGGATCGGTAACCCCAGGTTCCGCCGCAATACGCGTGAAGACTCCTCCCTGCTGCCGCACCAGCCCTTTTTCAGTGCCAATCCATACGGTGCCGGACTCATCCGATCCCAGGCAGAACACTCTCTCGCCCGCCAACCCCGCTGACACTGCATGCAAACTCCCGGTTGAAGCACTTAACCGGAATAAACCCTGGCTTTCTGTCCCAAACCATAACTGGTTTTGCGCGTCAACGCATTGGGCTGTCACTCTCACTGGAGTTATGCCTGCTGACGCGCCTGGGGTTGATTGGATTGCGACCGGGACAAAGGTCCATCCGTCGAAACGCGCCAAGCCTTGCTCCGTACCCACCCAGAGAAAACCTTCCGCCGTCTGCTGAATGCTCGTGATGCGCTCATCGGGGAGTCCATCCCGGAAGGTCCAGGATTGAATGTCAACTTCCGGAGCGCCGGTCCGGGGTGCGCCCCAACCCAAGTTTCCTCCCATGGCCACGAACAGGGCGGGAAGGACGAACAACCTGACACATGCAGCACGCAAAACCATCACCTGTCTTCTATCAGATGCGACGCGGTATCAGCAATCACAACCACCTGCCAATGGCCCGCCGAGGTACGATTGTGATTGTCCGCCCCCAGTTTTTTGGCAAGCTCTGCCAATCAAAATTACTATGCAGCAGGTTAACTTAGGCATGATTGGCGGCGGAACCGTGGGCAGCGGCGTTTTTCACGCGCTGGAGGTCAACGGGCGGCTGATGGCTTCGCGCATTGGCGTGGAAGTCAAGGTGCGCAAAGTGGCGGTGAAAGCCCTCGACGAGCCGCGCCCCTACGAAATTCCGATGGAACTGATGACCACCAACTGGCAGGAGGTGGTCAATGATCCAGAGGTAGCCATGGTCACCGAACTGGTGGGCGGCACCGGGCTCGCCAAAACCATCGTGCTCGCCGCGCTCAAACTTGGAAAACCGGTGATTACCGCCAATAAGGCCCTGATTTCGGCCCATGGTGAGGAACTCTTCGCGGCGGCCGCCAAGGCCGGCACTAACCTGTACTACGAAGCCAGTGTGTGCGGCGGGATACCGATCATAAAGACTTTGCGTGAGGCTTTTGTGGGCAATCGCATCGTTCAGCTCTACGGCATCGTAAACGGCACCTGCAATTACATTCTTACCCGCATGAAGCTCGAAGGCGCCGACTTTGACGCGGTGCTCAAAGACGCGCAGGCCCATGGCTATGCTGAAGCTGAGCCCTCGCTTGATGTGGATGGCTTCGACGCGCAGCACAAAATCGGCATTCTAGCCTCCCTGGCGCATGGTTTCTGGGTCAACCCCAAAACCGTTCACGTTGAGGGCATCCGCTCGATCAGCCGCGTTGATATCCAATTTGCCGAACGCCTTGGTTATACCATCAAGCTGCTGGGGATCATCAAGCAGGCCACGACCGGCACGGGCGGCAAGAAGCAAAATCGCATTCAGGTTTCAGTTTACCCCACCCTGGTGCCCAACAGCCATGTGCTGGCCAGCGTCAACCACGTTTTTAATGCCGTGTTTGTCCGCGGGGATATCGTCGGCGACACCCTGTTCTACGGGCGCGGCGCGGGCAAGGATGCCACTGCCAGCGCCGTGCTCAGCG
>JBBQYD010000185.1:0-9365 GCA_038209025.1 Verrucomicrobiota bacterium
GGAAACGTTCTGGCGGAACGAACGTTGGGAGATGCTTTTCCCCCATGCCAAGCTTACCGCCGTAGCCAACAATTAACCGTCCCGTTAACTCCGCCGCATTGGTTATTACTACCCACCCACGGAAACCGTGAGTTGCGCCCGGACCGGAAACGCCGTGGGAAAACATCGTGACATTCTTTGAAACTGCGGATACGCTGCCGGTACCCAGTCGTTGAACCGATAAGCAAAAAAGATTTTATGGCATCCGGAAAACCACTCCAACTCGCCTGCATCGGCTGCGGCGCCCGCGCGCAGACTTACACGCAACTGGCCGCACGCCACCCCGACCGGTTCCAGATCATTGCGGGTGCGGATCCGGTGCCCGAACGGGTCGAGAAGATCCGCCGCCTCTCGGGAAACCCGAATTTTCGCGGCTTTTCCAGTGCAGACGCCCTCCTGGCGGCCGGCAAACTCGCTGACGTGATGATCGTCGCCACGCAGGACAACTTCCATTTCGCACACTGCCAGGGGGCGCTTCGGCTGGGCTATGATGTGCTGCTCGAGAAACCGATCTCGACCCGCCTGGGGCAGGTGCTGGAAATCGAGCGATTGGCCCGGGAAGCCGGTCGTCGGGTGATGGTCTGCTTTGTTCTGCGGTTTGCCGCCTTCTATCGGAAGGTAAAGGAGATTATCGATTCGGGAGCGCTCGGTGAGTTGGTATCGATCCAGGCCAGTGAAGGCGTTAATCCCTGGCACCAGGCGCATTCCTTTGTGCGCGGGCACTGGTCCGTCGTGGGCCAGAGTTCGCCCATGATTCTGTCCAAATGCTGTCACGACACGGATATCGTACACTGGCTTGTTGGGCGTCGTTGCGAACGGGTAGCCAGCTTCGGGGCACTGGAGTACTTCCGGCCCGAACGCGCGCCCGTCAACGCGCCCGCTCGCTGCACCGACGGTTGCCCGGTGGGCGAGACGTGCCCCTATAACGCTCTCCGTTACACCACCGACATGCGCTTCCCCTGGCTCCCGATGGTTTATGACCGTGCCCAGGATGCCAGCGCCGAGGAGATCACCGCGTGGTTGCGGACGAGTCCCTGGGGCCGTTGCGTCTATCGGTGCGACAACGACGCGGTGGACCGGCAGGTCCTGGCCCTGGAATTCGAGGGCGGCGTCACGGGCACATTTACCATGACTGCCTTCGCCACGGGGCGCCACCTGGAGATTTGCGGTACCAAAGGAGTGCTGAAAGGAGGCGAAAGTTACCGACAGCATTTCGCTGCGCATCTCATTCTACTGCCTCACGAAGGCGAACCGGTGCGCTATACCGTGCAGGCGGAGGACGGCGGCTATGAACTGCACGGGGGAGGGGATGCGGGCTTAGTCAACATGCTTTACGACGAGATGACCAAACCGCCGGGGGCGCCGTTGGAGGCCGGCATCGAGTCCACTGTCCACAGTCACTTGATCGGGTTCGCGGCGGAGGAAGCCCGCTTAACCGGGCGGGTCGTGGACCTCGCCACGTATCGTTGAAACGAAGGAGATTGCCGCGATGACCCCTGATCTCCCCAAGGCAAGCAGCCCCTGGCAGAGCCGGCGCCGATTGCTGACCGCGCTCTCAGGCGGGATTCCAGATCGCGTGCCGATCAACACTTACGAATTAGCGGGCCGCAACAGTCGCGACTGGTACAACAACCAGCCGAGCTATCGTGGTTTGATGGACTACATCCGCGAGCATACCGACTGCATCACGAACTGGAACCCGCGGGCTGCCACCGATCGCTATACCTGCGAGGAGCGTTTCCTTTGTTCTGATTTCCCGGTGGAGATGGACACCCGCAGCGAAACCGTTGGGGAGTTTGAGCGCAAGACCCGCGTCTGCCACACGCCCAAAGGCGACTTGCGGTCCATGACGCAAGCCGCGGCAGACGTCTATACAACCTGGCGGGTGGAACACTGGTGCAAAAGTCTGGAAGACGTGGACAAGGCACTCAGTGTGCCATATGAACCGGCGGCCTATGACGCCACGGACCTGAAGCGAGTCCGGGCGGAATTGGGCGATCACGGCCTGGTCATGGCCTCCATCGGCGATCCCGCCTATCTTGCCGCGGATATGATGTCCTTCCAGGACGGCTTGATGTGGGCCGCCCAGGAGACGGAAAACTTTGCGCGCACGGTCGCCATCCTGGCCGAGCGGGTGCTGGAAAACCTGCGGCGCCAATTGGATTGCTGTGTTGTCGATCTCTATCGGATCGTTGGGCCGGAGTATTTCACACCGCCTTACCTCCCGCCCTCCATGTTCCAGCGCTTCATTGTGCCCCACGTCACCGAAATGACTCGATTGATCCAGGCACGCGGCGGCAAGGTGCGATTGCATTGCCACGGGAAGATCGCCCGGGTTTTGGATATGATCCTGGAGACTGGCTGCGACGGAATTGATCCTTGCGAACCGCCCCCGGACGGCGACATCGGTCTGGATGGGTGAAGCGTCGCTGTCAGGCGCGGGGCGTTTCGGTTTGGGGAAACATCGAATTGAAGCTGCTGGAAAACGGCACGCCCGACGAAGTTCGCGCCGAGGTTCGGAAGATCATGCACCAGGCCCGGGAAGGAGGCGGCTTCGTGTTGATGCCCACAGCCGCCCCCATCACCATTCCTCTCTCACCCGCCACCGAAGCGAATTACCGTGCCTTTATCGAGGCTGGGTTGGAATTCGGGAACTACTGATCACATGAAAATCCAATGCATTACCTTGCTGGCAACATTTTTTGGGATCGTCTTTTCGTTGAGCCCGAACGCCATCGCCGGAGAAGTCAGTGAGGCAGCACTCGATTTGATCCCGCAACCCGCCCGGGTCCAAGTGCGCGGCGGTCATTGGACGTTGCAGCCGGCGGCGCGGATTGTTGCGCGCGGAAACGCGACGGTGGAAGCAAACTTCCTGGCCGATGCTTTGTCGGTGCCGCGTGGGAGACGATTGCCGGTCGTTGAGGGCCTGAAACGTGACGGTGATATCGAGATGTCTTTGGAGCCGTCGGATCTCTCGTTCGGTGCCGAAGGGTACCGGCTTACTGTCGCTACGAACGGTGTCACGATCCGCGCCGCCTCGACCGCGGGGCTCTTTTACGGAGGAGTCACGCTGCGACAGCTTCTGCCGGCCGATTGCTGGCGCACCCACCAACCGGCTGCCGCACCCGGCACCAACTGGAGCGTTGCCGCGGTGGAGATCGATGACCAACCGCGTTTCCCCTGGCGCGGGTTGCTGCTGGATCCGGCCCGGCATTTCCTGCCCCCGGAATACATCAAAAAGTTTGTGGAAATCATGGCGCTCCACAAATTTAACTCGCTCCAACTCCATCTTACCGACGACCAGGGCTGGCGGCTCGAGGTTCGGAAATACCCCCGGCTGACGACCGTCGGTTCGATACGCAAGGAGTCACCGCGACGGGGTGA
The DNA here is from genome assembly GCA_038209025.1 of Verrucomicrobiota bacterium. GTDB lineage: Bacteria > Verrucomicrobiota > Verrucomicrobiia > Limisphaerales > UBA8199 > JBBQYD01. The sequence goes on from JBBQYD010000185.1 coordinate 3,424, forward strand.
CCGCAACCAGGGTGACGGCAAACCCTACGGGCCGTTCTTTTACACCCGGGCGCAGATTCTGGATCTGGTGGCCTACGCGCAGGCGCGGCACGTTACGCTGGTCCCGGAGATCGAGATTCCCGGGCATTTCCGCGCCGCGCTCGCGGCGTATCCGGAATTCTCTTGCACTGGCGGGCCGTTCGAAGTGCGGACGCGCTGGGGCGTGGAACCGGATATTCTCTGTCCAGGGAACGATGCCGCTGTGGCTTTTGCCAAGGATATCCTGAGCGAGGTCTGCGACCTGTTTCCCAGCCGCTTCATTCACATCGGTGGCGATGAGGCTCCCCGCGATCGTTGGCAGAAATGCCCCAAATGCCAGGCGCGCATGCGAGCGGAGGGGCTTAAGGGCGAGGCGCAGCTCCAGAGCTGGCTCAATCATCGTTTGGAGGAATTCCTTGCCAGCAAAGGCAGGCGATTGATCGGCTGGGACGAAATCCTCGAAGGCGGCCTGACCCCGGGTGCCGCGGTCATGTCGTGGCGCGGGACTGTGGGCGGCCTGGCCGCGGCTAAGGCTGGGCACGACGTGGTCATGTCTCCCACCACCCACTGCTACTTCGACTATGCGCAGGCAAAGGATCCGGGCGAACCGGAGTCCATTGGCGGCTTCATCCCGCTGGGGACGGTCTATGCGTTTGACCCGATTCCTCCAGGGCTGTCATCCGCCAAACGCCGCCATGTCCTCGGAGCACAGGGCAATCTCTGGGGTGAACACTTTTGGGAGCCAAAGGACGTGGAGTATTTCGCGTTCCCGCGGGCCGCAGCGCTCGCGGAGGTCGTGTGGTCGCCCGCCGGTTCGGGCAACTTCGCCGATTTCCAGCGACGGTTTCCAGCGCACGCGCGGCGGCTTGAAGCGCTTGGGGTGAATTATCGCAGGAGCCACCCGCCGGCAAACTGAATCGCATGACCTCCAAAGAGCTGGTTCTCGCCGCGCTCGCAGGGCAAAAAACCCCGCGAGTTCCCACCGGTCCGCTCGCCGTGCATTTCTGCGCCGGACTTGCCGGCTATACACTGCGCCAATACACCACGGACGCAGGCGCACTCGCTGAATCCGTCATCCGTTATTACGATCGATTCCGTCCCGATGCGGTCTGGTTATCAGCCGACACCTGGGTGAGCGCCGAGGCGATGGGCGCCCGCGTGGGAGCCACGGATGATCAGCAACCCTTCGGCGGCCTGGGTCAACCCCTGGTGCGAACGGTCGCCGATATCGACCGTATTCCCGCGCCGGACGTGGGCTCGCAAGGACGGTATCCCTTGATGCTCGAGGCGCTGGACCGAATTGTGCGAGCGCTCGGGGAGAACGTGTTCATCGTCGCCTGCTGCGATCAATTCCCGTTCTCGCTCGCCAGCGCGCTAATGGGCATTAACGACGTGATGGTCCGGGTGCTGGAAGATCCGGCGTTCGTGGAAGCCCTCATGCATCGTTGCGCGGAATTCCAGATCGCCTATGCCGCCGCCCTGGCTCAAGGCGGTGCCGACATGATTAGTGGAGGAGACTCCCCTGCCGGGCTGATCGGGCCCCGGTTTTACGGTCAACTTGTTCAACCGGCCGAGCGGCGCGTAATCGCTGGAATCAAGAGCCGGACGGGAAAACCGGTTTCGCTCCATATTTGTGGCAAGGCGGCACCGCTACTGCCGGCCATGGCGGCCACCGGCGCTGATGTGCTCGAACTCGACCACGATGTGGACATCGGTGAAGCCTGCCGCACCCTCGGCCCCGACATCGGCATATGGGGAAACCTCGATCCCGTCCGCTTGCTGGCTCAAGGCACTCCCCAAAGCGTCCGTGCCGGGGCGCGCAAGGTTCTGGCCGCGACAAAGCAGACGGGCCATCGCCGCTTTATCCTCAGCTCCGGCTGCACGCTGGCGGTGGAAACCCCGGCTGCCAACCTGGAGGCATTGTTTGCTGAGGCGGCAGGCGATGCCGCTTAGCTGCCGCTCCCGTGAGCAAAGCACCTACTTGGAACGTTCTGTATGAAAACCACGCGCGCTTGTAATTGAACGTTCCAGCTCGCGGGAGTAAGCTGGCCTTGAGCCCGGGCTCCCTTTGGGAAACGCCCGGGCCAGCCCTAAAGCAGAGTGATAAACAGCCTGAACGAAGACGACATCTTATGAAATGCTCGGAATTGATTGCCATCGGCATCAAGGGCTCGGTCACCTCAGAAAATGAAACGCCGTCTCCGGTCAGGGGCTCCGCCAACTCACCTTTTCCAGGCATGAATCATAGAATTGAAACGGATTCCATGGGCGAGATGCGCGTGCCGGCGGACTCCTACTACGGTGCCCAAACAGCCCGCGCCGTGGAGAACTTTCCGATCAGCTCCCTGCGCTTCCCACGAACTTTCATTCGCGCGTTGGGGCTGATCAAGAAGCATGCCGCCATGGCCAACGAGTCGCTGGGGATGGTCCCGGCGAACCTCGCGGTGGCGGTCCAACGGGCGGCTCAAGAAGTTGCGGACGGCCGGTTTGATGCGGAGTTTGTGGTGGACATTTTCCAAACCGGCTCCGGCACTTCAACCAATATGAACGCCAATGAGGTCATCGCCAATCGGGCGATTGAGTTGCTGGGCGGCATGCGTGGCGATCGGTCTGTGCATCCGAATGATCATGTCAACCGGGGGCAATCCAGCAACGACGTTATCCCGACCGCACTGCACGTGGCGGCGCTGGAGGAACTCACGCAGAGGCTGGTGCCAGCGTTGGGGGAGCTGGAAGCGGCGTTGTGTCGGAAAGCGAACGAATTTCACGAGGTGCTGAAAATTGGCCGGACGCATCTGCAGGATGCCACCCCGATGCGGTTGGGCCAGGAATTCAGCGGCTATGCCAGCCAGGTGGCACAGGCCATCCGGCGCCTGCGCGCGCTGGAAGGCCCCTTGGGCGAATTGGCGCTGGGCGGAACGGCGGTGGGCACCGGGATCAATACGCATCCTGAGTTCGCGCGCCAGGTCATCCAGGGATTGGCCGCCGAGACTGGATTGAACTTGCGCGAGGCGCCCAATCATTTTGCAGCGCAAGCGGCGATTGACGCTTGCGTGGAGAGCAGCAGCGCATTGAAGACGACAGCGGTGAGCCTGATCAAGATTGCCAACGACATTCGGTGGTTGGGGTCAGGTCCGCGCTGCGGCCTCGGGGAAATAAGATTGCCGGCGACCCAGCCGGGGTCCTCGATTATGCCGGGCAAAGTCAACCCGGTCATGTGTGAAATGCTGATTCAGGCAGGCGCGCAGGTCATCGGCAACGACGCGGTCATCACGTTCGCCGGGACTTATGGGGCCTTCGAGTTGAACACGATGCTCCCGGTGACGGCCTACAATTTGCTCCAGGCGATCGATCTGCTCGCCAACGCCAGCCGCGTTTTCGCGAGGCGGTGCGTAACCGGTTTAGAGGCGGATGCGGCGACGTGTGCGAGCAACCTCGAACAAAGCCTGGCATTATGCACGGCGCTGGCGCCGGTCATCGGCTACGACCAAGCCGCCAACATCGCAAAGCACGCCTTCGAAACAGGCCGCACCGTGCGGGAGGTGGCGCTGGATTTGTCCGGACTCGACAAGGCACGCCTTGACGAATTACTCGATCCTCGAGGCCAGGTCGGCTGAGGGTTCAGTCTCTTGATAAACCCGGCCCATGCTTGGTGAGACCAAATTTGCCTATCAGTTCCGTAATGGAACCGGTGATGAGCAAATGACTAGTGAGCTAAAACAGGGTGTAGCAGCGTTTGGCAAGCGTCTTTCGTTGAGGAACGTTCGCACGGCTATTGCTGGCCTTGCACTGCTGACTTTGTTTGCTGGTGTTATCGCTGTGACACTTCGGCCGGGAAAGGAGCCATTATACGATGGGAAATCCCTAAGTTGGTGCTGTAAACAGTGGTTTATGGGGCACACGAACGCCGAGTTTGCCATCCAGCAAATCGGAACGAACGCGATACCGTGGTTGCTAGATGACCTTCACGCGCAACGTTCGAAGCTAAAAGCTGAGGTAAACCAGTATCTGTTCAATCGAGGTGGGATGCCGCTGTTCTATGATCGCTGTGACCGAGGCCTGGGGGGCTTCTATGCTCTGGGCGGCTTGGGACAAGTGGCCATACCCCAACTTGAATCGCTCCTGGGAAACGACCCGGACGGTCGCTGGCGGCTGATCGTGACGACTCGCAGGGAATTTCCTACAATATCGTGAATCCGCTGACTTACTGGGTGGACAATTCCTGCGGCAATAATACCACTGGTTGGTTAGAGTCCAATGCACACCCGGCAAGCGGGAGTGCTAGCCGAACGGCAAGGGTGTTCGCCGTGAGGCGGAATCCGAAGGAAGCTGTAAACGTTGGTCCGACGAATAGACAGGGAGGACGGTGAGGTTCTAATCCTCACCTCCTACCCAATCCGAGGTCAGCAGTTATTGAAGCGGCGGCAACCGCTCCGATCAATTGCCCTGGACGCGATAGAACATGGCGTCGCCGGATAGGCTATTGGTCGCCCGGGTGGCCTCTGTTGTGGAGCCAAAGTTTTCCCAGGCGCCTTGCCCGACGCTCGCTCGCCGCTGCAATTGATACGGTCCAAGACCGCCCTGCCAATTAATGATGACGTCGGAACCTTCGATGGCAAGACGGTTGATTTTGAACGGGGTCACGGCGGCGATTCCGAAACTGAAGGTGCTGGCGAGGGAAGCTAGCCGCAAATTGACATTGGATGTGCCATTGAGCTTGGAGGTGCCCATCCGTTTGCCGTTTCCGCCAACCCAATACAAAGCATCACCCACCACGATGACGTCATGTGGAAGCAGCCCCGCATCCGTCAGGAGGGTAATCTGGTCGGAGCCATCCAAATTCATCCGTTTGATTTGGTTTGCGTCCAGTACGGCGTAATAGATATGACCGTTGGCCACGTCCAACGAAATGGAGTTGAAGTTATAGGGCTGCTGGCCAGCCGCGATGTCTCTTACAATTTCCACGCTGTTCTGGCCATCCAGGTCCATGCGATAGAGAATTCCCAGCTCCGGATCGCCATAGTAAATGTGACCGTTGACCAGGTCCAAATCCAACGCGGTATATTTGCCGGCCGAACCGCCCAATTTCGCGGGGGTGCCGGTTCCGTCCAGGTTGCCCCGCATCACGCCCAGGAAGTGAGCCGTCCAATAGATGTGTCCGTGTTTCAAATCCAGGGCCAACATCTGTGCGTTGGAAAAGTCGTCTTCCGGTCCGCTGAAAAGAACCTCCTGTCCGGTACCATCGAAATTGGCACGCACGATCCGGCTGGGTTGGCTGCCAAAGCCGTCGTCCGCCCAGTAAACGTGGCGCTTGGCCGGGTCCAGGGCGATGCCGATTGGACGACTTAAGCCGGTGACGATGGCCGTTCTGCCGACGCCGTTGAGCCCGGCCGACCAGACCGATCCCTGGCTTTCCACGAATCCGCCGGTTTCCGTCCAAAAAATCTCTCGCGGCGGCTGAGGCGTTTGCGCTCCCAAGTACATTTCAAAGCCGTTAAGGAAAACGGCGGGGCTGGCGGGGGTCATAAGCGTGGTCTCCGCGGGGAGGCCCTGGATCACAATCTGCCCGGCGCCGTCCGCGGTGGCGTTAAACCGGAAAGAGTATTGATCATCAAGAACCGGCAGCGCGGTCGCCCCGAAGAATGTGTAGCGGTAAACGACAGGAACTCCATTAGCGGACCAGTTTGAAACACGATTCCCTGCGCCGCTGCCGCTATCATAGGAGTAGAATTTAAAGTGATACTCCGCGGCGGGTGTTAACCCCGTGATCGTTACGGTCAACCCCTGTTCGCCGCCAGCTATATTTCCAAAGACAAAGTCGCGGAAAACGGCGCTTTGAGCGAAGCCATTCGTGTTCACGGGCGTGGCTCGCGTTCGAAACCCCATCGTTCCAGCCCCCACGGGCGCAAGGCTCACGGAGTAAT
>JBBQYD010000186.1:0-9327 GCA_038209025.1 Verrucomicrobiota bacterium
AGCATGCTTCGAGGGCTTGCCGGACGAGAGTTTTCTTCGCTTCACGCCGCCGAACTTAAAAAGTCCCGCCGTAAATGTCCCGCCAAATCTGCGACAGGTCCGTTATTCCTGCTTACAATCACTTACATGCATACGCGCTGCACCACCACCCGGCGCCCCTATCTCCGGGTTTCGTCCCCTCGCCCCAACCCCGTGGCTCCGCCCTCCGTCCAACTGGCACGGCACGCGTCCTCGCCTGGTTTGCACGGCAGCCTCCGTGGTTTCTTCCTTCGCGAAGCAAAAACTCTGGCTCCCAGTCCGGCGCCTGGCGTAGGATTGGGAATGTCAACGTTTCGGATTGGCGTGATCGGCGGCAGCGGTCTCTATCACGTGGAAGGCCTCACCCGGCAAAGATGGGTGGCGGTCAAAACTCCCTTCGGCGCGCCCTCGGACGAATTGCTGACCGGCGAACTTTCGGGACGCAGAGTGGTTTTTCTACCCCGGCATGGACGCGGGCATCGCCTGCTGCCTTCGGAACTCAATCATCGCGCAAACATCTGGGCGATGAAGAAGCTCGGCGTGCAATGGATCATCAGTGTGAGTGCGGTGGGCTCACTCCAGGCCCGCTACAAACCGTGCGACATCGTATTCCCCGATCAATTTGTGGATCGCACCAAGCAGTCTTCGGCCCACACTTTTTTTGGCCGGGGCATCGTGGGCCATGTTGCCTTTGCCGAGCCCATTTGCGAGGAACTGCGGCAGATTCTGCTCAGGACCGCGAAGGGCCTCCGGGCCCGCACGCATGATGGCGGCGCCTATGTGAACATGGAAGGCCCGGCCTTCTCCACCCGCGCCGAGTCCCTGACCAATCACAAACTGGGCTACGCGGTCATCGGCATGACCAACCTGGGGGAAGCCAAGTGCGCGCGCGAGGCCGAGATCGCCTATTCCAGCATGGCCATGATCACCGATTATGATTGCTGGAAAGTGGATGAGGCGCACGTCACCGTGGAGATGGTCACAGCCAACCTCGCGGCGAATTCGGCCATGGCCAAACACGTCATCGCCAAAGCCCTGCCCCTCATACCCGAAGAACCCACCTGGCCCTGCCATGAAGCCCTGAAATTCGCCATCATGACCGACCGCGACTGGTGGCCGGCCAAAACCATCAAGGAACTCAAGCCACTGCTGCAAAAATATCTCTAACCCATGAAACGATTTCTCCAACTGCTCTGCGGTGTTCTGGCGCTGGCTGGTGTCCAGACTCTCCCCGCCAAAAACCCCCAGGTGACCACCGGGATTGAAGTCCTCAAAAAACACAACTTCGATGTCCTGCGAGGCAAACGGATCGGCCTGATTACCAATCCCACCGGTGTGGACAACTCCATGCGCTCCACCATCGACATCCTGTTCAGCGCGCCGGGAGTGAAACTCGTGGCGCTGTTCGGTCCCGAACACGGGATTCGCGGCGATGTGTTTGCCGGCGAAAAAGTCGGCGATTCAGTTGATGCGGTGACCAAACTCCCCGTTTACTCGCTTTACGGCAAAACCCCAAAACCCACCCCCGAAATGCTGAAAGACCTGGACGTCCTGGTCTATGATCTGCAAGACAACGGCTGCCGTTCTTACACCTACATTGCCACGATGGCCCGCGCCATGGCGGCGGCGGCTGATAACCAGAAGGAATTCGTGGTCCTGGACCGCCCCAATCCCCTCGGCGGCAACCGCATCGAGGGCAACCTGAACGAAAAACCGTTTCAGTCTTCCGTCAATTACCTGGCCATTCCTTATGTCTATGGCCTGACCTGCGGGGAACTCGCGTCGATGATCAATGCCGAAGGCATGCTCCAGACCAGCAACAAATGCAAGCTCACGGTCGTGCCCATGAAAGGCTGGAAACGAGCCATGGCTTATGATCAGACCGGCCTTCAGTGGGTCATGGCCTCGCCGCATCAGCCCGAATCCGACTCGGGCTTCTTCTATGTCGCCACCGGCATCATGGGTGAACTGGGAGTCACCTCGGAAGGCGTCGGCTATACCCTGCCCTTCCACATGTTTGCCGCGCCCTGGATCGATCACAAAACCCTGGCCGACAAATTAAACGCCCTGAACCTGAAAGGCGTGGCCTTCCGCCCTTTAGTGTTCAAGCCCTATTACTTCACCCATAAAGATGTCGAAATGCATGGGGTGCAATTGTATTTCACCAACCCGGCCGCCGTGAACCTCATGAGCCTCCAGTTCCTCATGATGGACGTGCATCACCAACTGTACCCGGACAAGAATCCCTTCCAGCTTTGCAAGCCTGCCCGCCTCGATATGTTTGACAAAGTTTGCGGCTCCTCCCAGGTCCGCACCCGGTTCACCGAACGCATGTCCTACGCTGATGTAAAAGCCTTTCTGGACAAAGATATCTCCAGTTTCCGCGCTCAATCCCGGAAGTACTACAGGTATTGATCAGTCGGGAGCGTTTCTCCTTTGGGGGAGCGCGGCGACAGCCAGTGCGACCCGCGTTCAGCGGGTAAACAGAGCCGCAATATCTGGCCGTCACGAAATCCGAAACGCCACCCGCCAGAGTGGCTTGCTCCAATCTGGCTCCCCGGCACCTATTCGCGGATGGTCGCGCAAAGCTGGCGGATTAGTTCCTTCACCACTTTGTCGTGGGCGGCATTGACTTCCGCATCGGTGAGCGTTTTTTCCGCGCTGCGATAAGTGAAGGCGTAGGCCACACTTTTCGCTCCGCTGGCAACGTTCTTGCCGCGGAATACGTCGAACAGCTCCACGGCCTCGAGATTGGCCGGCCTGGCCTGTTTCACCACCTGGAGCACCTGCTCGTGCGTAATGGCTTCAGCAAGCACCAGGGCCACATCCCGGCGAATGGCGGGGAAGGCAGGAACGGCCTTGTAAGATTTGACCGGGTTGCGCCGGGCAATCAACTGGTCGAGATTCAGCTCGGCCAGCAGCACGGCGTCTCGCAAGTCATACTGTTTGGCGAGCGCGGGCAGGAGTTGCCCCAGCTCGCCGATGGCCAGGCGCCCGAGCTGGATCCCAGCCGATTCGAGGAACAACGGCGTGCTCTCGGCTCGCCGGGCATAGGACCCGCCGCGCAAACCAAATTGCTCCAGGAATTCTTCGAGGAGCCCTTTCAAATCATGGATGTCGTAACGAGCGTCGCGATCATCCCCGCTCCAGAAGAGCGGATTGCGCTGGCCGGTCAGAGCCAGGGCCACACGCCGCTCCTCAATCACCTGCCCCGCAGGCCCGGGCGCGAAAACGCGGCCCACTTCGAAGAGCGCCACATCCGGATTCTTGTGCCGCAAGTTGTGCCGCAAATGGTCCAGCAGTCCAGGCAGCAGGCTGGGCCGGAGCACGTTCATATCGCTGCTGAGCGGGTTGGCCAGGGGCACCGGTGCCGCGGCGCTGGATAAGCGGGCGGAGATGTCTGAAATGAGCGTCTGGCCCTGGGCTTCATAAAGGCCAAGACCCGTCAGAATCCGGCGCGCTTCGGAAAATTGGTCGTGAACCGAGTCGTAAACGTTCGTGCCAATGGCGCCCCGCGGCGGGGTCGCCGGGATTCTATCCACTCCATACAGGCGGGCCACTTCTTCGATCAGATCGATTTCACGTTTCAGATCGACTCGGAATGTCGGAATGCGGAACGCCACGGGATCTTTGGTCGCGCTTTCGGCGCCGACGGGTTGCGGTTTGCGCCCAACAACTTTCAGTTCGAGCTGCGCCAGGTAATTCTCAATGGCGTCCGCCGACAGGTTGAGCCCGAGCAGGGCGTTCACCTTTTCGTGGCGGAGGGTTATCTGCCGAGGCTGGACGGGAGCCGGGCAGGCGTCCACCACGCCCGGAGCCAGGGCACCCCCGGCGGTCTGCAAAATCAGTTCCGCGGCGCGGCGGCTGGCGGTGTCACAAATGCCGATGTCTCCTCCCCGCTCGTAGCGGTAGGAGGATTCGGTGCGCAGCCCCAGCTTCTTGGAGGTAAACCGGATGTTCTGCGGCTTGAAGTATGCGCTTTCGATCAGCACATCGACCGTGCGGTCGTTGATTTCGGTGTTCTGGCCCCCCATCACACCAGCCAGCGCGACCGGCTTCTGTTCATCGGCTATCAGCAGGTTCTGGGCGCCCAGGGTGCGTTCCTGCCCATCCAGGGTGACAAATCGTTCGCCTTCACCCGCACAGCGGACCACCACGGTGGGCACGCCTTGCGCGCCGCGCGCGAGCAGGTGGTAATCAAACGCGTGCAGCGGTTGCCCCATTTCGAGCATCACAAAGTTGGTCACATCGACCACATTGCTGATGCTGCGAATGCCCACCTTTTCCAGCGTGTTCCGCAACCAATCCGGGCTGGGGCCGATTTTGACGCCGCGCACCACCCGCGCCGTGTAACGAGGGCAGAGGTCCGGGTCCTCCAGACGGACGGAAACCGACTCCGCGGCTGGCTGCCCGGATTCGGCAAGTTCAGCCGATGGGATGCGCAGCGGGCTGCCGGTCAACGCGCCGATTTCGCGGGCGATGCCGATAACGCTGTTGAGGTCGGGGCGATTGGGGGTGACCTCCAGATCGTAAACCACGTCACTTTCCGCCGCGCCCAGGTATTCGGCAAAAGGCTGTCCCACCCTGGCCTCGGGGCGCAACAGCAGCAACCCATCCACCGCGTCGGGCAAGCCCAATTCCTGGGGGGAGCAGAGCATGCCCTGGGATTCGATGCCGCGGATTTTGCCGACCTTGATCGTCATGGGCTGCTCGCCGGGTTTGGCGGGCAGCTGATACCCCGGCAGAATGAGCGGGACCTTGTCACCAGCCTGGAAATTGTCCGCGCCGCAAACGATCTGGCGCTCGCCCTGACCGTCGTTCACACGACAGAGCGAGAGTTTGTCCGCGTTCGGATGCTTGTCGCGGGTGAGGACATGGGCGACGACCACGCCTTCAAACTCGCCGCCGAGTTTGCGCACGCCCTCCACCTCGATGCCGAGCATGGTCAGGCGTTCCGAGAGTTGCTCGGGCGACCAGTCAAAATCCACGTATTGCTTAAGCCAGTTGAGAGTTACTTTCATGGAGGAAAATGGCCAGGGTTGGGGCGGTGTTGGTCAGGTTAAAACTGGTTAAGGAATCGCAGGTTGTTTTCGTAGAAAAGCCGGATGTCATTGATGCCGTACCGGATCATGGCAATGCGCTCGATGCCAAACCCGAACGCCCAACCGGTCCAAACTTCCGGATCATACCCCACATTCTCAAAGACCTGGGGATGCACCATGCCGCAGCCGGCAATCTCCAGCCATTCCTTCCCCATTTTACGTGTCAAGGCGCTGCTGAAATCGATCTCAAAGCTGGGTTCCGTGTAGCTGAAATAGTGCGGACGGAACCGGATGCGGGTTTCGGAACCCATGAGTTCCTTGAAAACGAACTCCACCGTGCCTTTAAGATCCCCCAAGGTCACGCCGCGATCCACGTAGAGGCCCTCCACCTGGTTGAATGTCGGATTATGCGTGGCGTCCGCGTTGTCGCGGCGGTAAACCCGCCCGGGCACAATGATGCGCACGGGCGGCGATTGCTTCTTCATCACGCGAATCTGGACGGAAGACGTGTGGGTGCGCAGGAGCGTGGCGCTGCCGCCCAGGTAGAACGTGTCCTGGCTGTCCCGCGCGGGGTGGTCCGCCGGCGTGTTCAGGGCATCAAAACAATGGTATTCGTCCTCTGCCTCCGGGCCATCGGCCACCACAAAGCCGATTTTCCTGAAACTGCGAACGATGTCTTCCGTGACCTGGGTCAGGGGATGCAGCTTGCCGAGCGGGCGGCGGTGGCCAGGCAGGGTGAAATCCGTGGGGTTCCCGGGAAGCGCGGCGTTTAACTCCAGATCGGCGCGCCGGGCGGCGAGGGCGGCTTCGAGTTCCTGCTTGGCGTTGTTGATGGCCTTGCCGGCGGCCGGTTTTTCCTCCTTGGGCAGGGCTCCGAGGCCTTTCATCAAGGCCGTGAACCTGCCGTTCGAGCCAAGGACGCCCACGCGGGCCTGTTCGAGCGCTGCCAGGTCAGTGACGCCTTGAATTTCGGCGAGGGCAGCCTGTTTCACTGGTTCGATCTGATCAATCAGTCCAGCCATAACTTCAGAGTATTAAAGGAGCAAATTTTGACCGGGAAAACAAAAACGGGCGAACCGGTCTGGGTCGCCCGTTCTCCACTGCCTGAAGGCAAGGGGAAAAATTAAGCCTTGGCGGCTTTGGTTTTCAGAGCGTCCTTGGCGAGTGCAACCAGGACGGTAAAAGCTGCGGCATCCGTGGCGGCAAGATCAGCCAGCACCTTGCGGTCCAGCGCCACTTTGGCGGCCTTGAGGCCTTCCATGAAGCGGCTGTAGGTGATTCCGGCGGCGCGGGCGGCGGCGTTAATCCGGATTTGCCACAGATAACGGAAGGTGCGCTTTTTCACGCGCCGATCACGGTAGGCGTATTGGCGCCCGTGATCGACGGCATCGGAAGCGTATCTGTAAAGTTTGGAACGGCGCATCCGAAAGCCTTTGGCGGCTCGGATCATCCGTGCTCTGCGTTTGCGGGAGGCGGGTGCGTTTGTTACTCGCATGGTCTATTCCTTAATCAATGAAGTTGGGAGCCGGCCTTAACGGGTGAACGGCAGGTTCTGTTTGACGCGATACTCGTCCGTTTTATGCACGGTGGTTGTGCCGCGCAGATTGCGCCGGCGTTTGGGTCTTTTGGTTTCCGCCAAGTGGCGCTTGCCCGCGCTCGCGCGCAGGACCTTGCCTGTGGCCGTAATTTTGAAACGCTTGGCCACTGACTTCTTGGTCTTAATACCTTTTGGACGTCGCATAGTCGTTAAGTTCTATAATCAAAAAGAGCGCGCAATATAGGCTGCGCACGTAACTCAAGCAAGATAATTCTCCATGCTTCTGAGCTGCTTGTGCTCCGGTCGAAAGCCACTGGGACTAACCACCCCCTTTTACAGGCTGTTATCCGTCCTTCAACCGCTTCATGGTGGCACGCTTTAGTTCGCGGTCCGCTTCGCGGGTTTTCAAATCCTCGCGCTTGTCGAACTGCGCTTTGCCCTTGCCCACCCCCAACAGCACCTTCACTTTGCCGTTTTTCCAGTAAAAGGAAAGCGGAAAGAGCGCGTTGCCCTTTACCAGCGCAAAACCCTGCAATTTACGAATCTCGCCGCGGTGCAGAAGCAGCTTGCGCGGGGCTTTGGGCTTGTGATTGTTCACATTGCCGTGGGCGTACTCGTCAATGTGCGCGTTGTACAGCCAGGCCTCCTCCTTCTCCACCCGCGCAAACGCATCGCTGATCTGGCCTCGCCCGGCCCGCAGCGCCTTAACCTCGGTGCCGTGCAGAACCAGCCCAGCCTCGAACGTGACCAGGATGTGGAAATCCCGGCGCGCCTTGGAATTGGAGAGTATATCCGCCATACAATAACATAGCCAGAAGGTTGCCCTTCTGGCTATGGCTGAAAAGGAGCAGCGCCGCCTCGCGGGCGATTCTCAGTGGCGCTTGCGTTTCTTGGCCGAAGGACGGGTCAATTCCACCACTTCCGGCATCTCGAAACCCATTTTACCTTCGATGATTTCCAACAGCGCGATGTCCGCCACGCCAAGGTTGCCGGTCTCGGAAACCAAGGGACGGCTCAAGGCGCCCGCCCCCGCGTTAAGCTGCCGGACGCGGCGAGAGATCAGGTTAACCAGAACGTTGGGGTTTCCAACTTTCTCCAGTGCTTTCTTTGTCAATTCGGCGTTCACGGCTTTATAAATACTCAGAAATAGAGCAAGCCAGAGTACCCCCGTCCAGGGGGCAAAGCAACATCAAAATCACGGAAAGGACTTGCGCCGCCCCACTGGTTTGCCTACAAAAAGTCGCATGCCGCCTAAGCCGCACTCTTTATCGAACCGCTCACGGCCAGCTTTTGGCCTGGCGGAATTCCTGGCCAGCCGCTCCTCGGCGGTCAACCAGGCCTTGGATGTATTCCTGCCCCGGGCCTCCGCGAAGCCCGCCACCATCCACAAGGCCATGCGGTATTCCCTCTTTGCGGGAGGCAAGCGCATGCGCCCGGCCCTATGCCTGGCGGCAGCGGCGGCCTGCGGCGGGCAGGAGGTGGAGGCCATACCCCTGGCTTGCGCCGTCGAATGCATCCACACCTATTCACTGGTGCATGACGATCTGCCCGCCATGGATAACGATGATTTCCGCCGGGGCCAGCCCACCAACCATAAGGTCTTCGGCGAAGGTGTCGCGGTATTGGCCGGTGATGCCCTGCTGACCCAGGCCTTCGAAATTGCGGCGCAATGCCGCGGCTGGCCACGTTACCCTCATCAGCGAATCATCCTTGAGCTGGCTGCCGCTTCCGGTTCCCTGCAGCTCATTGCCGGGCAGGTGGCCGATCTCGAAGGCGAGGGCCAGAAGCTGTCCCCCGCCCAGTTGCGTTATATCCACGAGCGAAAAACCTCCGCCCTGCTCTGTTGCTCCGTTCGGCTCGGCGGAATGAGCGCCAATTGCACGCCCACCCAACTCAAGGCGCTCACCAGCTTCGGCTACCACGTCGGGCTCGCATTCCAGGTCATCGACGACATCCTGGACGTGACCCAGACCAGTGAGAAACTGGGCAAGACCGCCGGAAAAGACACCAAAGCGCAAAAGGCTACCTATCCCTCGATCCTCGGGCTGGACCGCTCACGTCAGATTGCCAGGCAACTCACAACCAAAGCGTACCAGGCGCTTAAACCCTTCCGCGGGAAGGCTGTCGCTCTGGAAGCGCTCGCGGCCTGCCTGTTGGAACGGGATCGCTGAGGGGCAGCCCGGGAATCCGACCAACCCGGCCGCTTTCAACGGGTGGAGAACCTGGCTCTTGAGGGCGGCGTGAGCCGGAAAACCTCCTTCCGCCAGCCTGGTTGGCACGCGGCGTTGCCTTGCCAAATCAAGATCGTGACAACTGAACTGCCAGACGGCAGGCTGGAGGTCCATGCTTAGATCATACGTTCTGGCAAGTTTCCTGGTGGTTCTGTTTGGGACATCGCTTCCCGCCTTCAACGGCCACCTGGTCAAAGAAGGCCCACTAACGGTTGCCCTGGCGGAAATCCCGCTGGTGAAAGCTTTGGAGGAACCCAACCGGGTTGACGTGCTGCTGACAAATAGTGGCTCCGAACGATTAGAGGTATCTCTGCAACTCACCGGCCTGGCTGATGAAACCCGCCCGGTGGGCAAGACCAATTCCACGGTGCCACTGGGCCCCGGGGCATCCGGGTCTGCGAGTTTCCAGTTCGCCATGGGCCAGGGCAGCCACTCCGCCCTTTACCCGGTGCATATCCTGGCGACCTTCACCGCCGCGGGCTCCCCTCACGCGGCACAC
>JBBQYD010000187.1:0-9323 GCA_038209025.1 Verrucomicrobiota bacterium
TTGCGGGCGGGCCCCCTTGGCGCAGGCACTGCCCGTAACTAAAACGACCGGGTCTCATGGAAGCAACCGTCCGCCAACGGCCGCGGCGTGGCTGTCTGGAGCGTTTTGCGGGACCGTTCCGGCCGGCTGTGGACCGGCACGTTCAGCAGCGGTTTGCTGCTCGAAGAGAACGGGAAGGAACGGTCCTTTCCGCTGCCGCCGACCCTCGGCCCATCCGTGGGCGCGCTACTGGAGGATTCCCGTGGGCGTCTCTGGGTGGGAGCATCGTTGGGGCTGGGCTTGATCGAGAACCAGGCCGCCCGAGCCTGGCCCGGGGATGCCACATTTACCAATGTCAATGTGCGCTCGATTGTCGAGGATCTGCCCGGAGAAGCGCTTTGGGTGGGAACGTTTGGCTATGGCGTGTGGCGGGTGGACCTCAAGCAGCCCGGACGCGTCACCCACGTGGAGGGATTACCGCGCAAGCGCATCACCTCCCTGGCGATGGACGGCGATGGGTGTTTGTGGGCGGGAGTGTTTGGCGAGGGTTTGTACTGCATACGGAATGGGCGCGCTGTCCCGGTTGGCCGCCGGCAAGGACTGTCGGCCGATACCGTGGGGTCGATTTTGGAGGATGGGCGGGGCTGGTTCTGGCTGGGATCTGACCAGGGCATCCTGCGGGTGTCCGGCGAGTCGCTCCATCGGGTGGCCCAAGGGATCGATGAGGAGGCTCAATTCAATGTTTTCGACGAATCCGACGGGATGGATATCCGGGAGTGTTCGGAGGGATTCCAACCGGCTGCGGTGCGCGATAGCTGGGGCAGGCTCTGGTTTGGCACATTGCGCGGGGTCGTCCGGGTGGATCCGGCCAGTTTGCGTTTGAACGAGCGTCCTCCTCCGGTCGTCATCGAACAGTTCAGTTTTACCGACAGTTCGGGCACGAACCACACGTTGCTCTATCCCGGAGACGAGGAACTGGCGGTGCCGCCGGGCAGCACGGATCTGGAGTTCCGCTATGCAGCCCTCAGCTATACCGCCCCGGAGAAAGTCCAATATGCCCACTACCTGGAGGGTGCCCTTGGGAATCCCGCCAATGCCGGCAAACGTCGCGTCGCGCTCTTCCAGACCCTGCCACCCGGTCGCTACCGACTGAAAGTTAGGGCGACGAACAATGACGGCTTGTGGAGCCAGCGGGACGCCACCGTTGCTTTCACAGTCCAGCCCTTCTTATGGCAGACGGTTTGGTTCCGAAGTTTGGGTTTGGCGGGTTTAGCGGCGGCGATTGGGCTGGGCGGATGGCGCGTGGCCCGAGTCCGTTATCGGGGCCAGATTGAACGGTTGGAGCAACAGCGGACACTCGCCCACGAGCGCGCCCGGCTGGCAGCGGTGATGGAGGCGACCACCGACTTGGTGGCCTTCGCTGATCGTCACGGACACTTGCTCCATCTCAACCTGGCGGGCCGTCGCTTGCTCAAATTGGATGAAGAGGCAGAGTTAGGCACACTGACACTGTGCAATCTCTTTGCGCCATGGGCAGCGCAGGATCTCGCGCAGAACGGAATTCCCGGCGCCGAGCGAAATGGGACATGGCAGGGAGAGAGCGCTCTGCGGCGGCGTGACGGCCACGAAATTCCGGTGTCGCAGGTGGTCATAGCGCACCGGGATGAAGCCGGCCAACTTGGGTTTGTATCGATGATCGCCCGTGATATCTCCGAGCAAAAGCGAGCCACGGAGGAAAAAGATCGGCTCCAGTTGCAGCTTGGTCAGGCCCAAAAAATGGAATCGATCGGACGATTGGCGGGTGGTGTGGCTCATGACTTCAACAACATGCTGCAGGTCATCCTTGGAAACGTGGAAATGGGCTTGCAGCAGGTGCCGTCCAACAACCTTGTTCATAGAGAGTTGGTGGCGATTCGCCAGGCGGCGCGGCGCTCCGCCGAGTTGACGCGGCAACTCCTCGGGTTTGCGCGAAAACAAGCGGTCAGTCCGCGTGTCCTGGACCTCAACGAAACGGTTGATGGCGTGCTTAAGATGTTACGGCCGCTCCTGGGCGAAAGCATCCACCTCACCTGGCAGCCCGGAACGGACCTCTGGCCGGTGAAAATCGACCCGGTCCAGGTGGACCAGATACTCGCCAACCTTGCCACCAATGCCCGAGATGCCGTTGTGGGGGAGGGGAGCGTCGCGGTGCGAACCGCCAATTTTGTGGTTGAGCCGGCCAGCGAGAACGCCCTTTCAGATTCCCCCGCCGGGGAATATGTCGCCTTAACCGTAAGCGACACCGGTCGAGGCATGTCACCCGAGGTTTTGGAGCACCTGTTTGAGCCATTCTTCACGACCAAAGCAGTGGGGAAAGGCACCGGCCTGGGCCTCGCCACCGTCTTTGGGATAGTCAAGCAAAACCAGGGGACCATCTCCGTGGAAAGCCAACCCAACCAGGGCACTACGTTCCGCATTCTCCTTCCTCGCGCACCGGCCCCCGCACCGGTTAAAGAGGGTAAGCGTAAAGCCCTGGTCGGCGGAACGGAAACGGTGCTGCTGGTGGAGGACGAGCCGCAAATCCTCGATATTGGGCGCCGCACCCTGGAAAAGCAGGGCTACACCGTGCTGGCCTCGAACGTGCCTCAAAGCGCCCTTGATCTGGCCGCCCGGCATCCTGGCCAGATTGACCTGCTCGTCACCGATATCGTCATGCCCGGCATGAATGGAAAGGAATTGAAGCAACGCCTGGAAGCGCTGAAACCGGGAATCAAATGCCTCTATATGTCCGGTTACACCGACGACATCATCGCCCGTCATGGCGGACTCGGCCCGAACGAAGCATTCATCGAAAAGCCGTTTAGCGTTCAGGACCTCCTGGATAAAGTTAGAAGCGTGCTCCAGGATAAATTTGACTAGCGTGGCGCAGGAGTCTTGTGGCCCTTCTTTGGCCAATATGATCACCGGCTTGGCCGCTCCCTGGCGGTCGGCCCCTGGGCGGGCGTTCGCTGGGGATTCGCCCGGAAACGCTCTAAAGGCGGGAGAATTCGTCAGAATTTAGTTGCAATGGGCTGCCGTGGTTGAATTTAATGAGACGGTTCTTCGTCAAATCGACCCATGCTTTCACAAACCAAGCTGACCACCAGGTGGAAAGCAGCGAGTGCAATGATGCTTTTGCTGCTTTGCGCAATGACTGCTTGCCGCAATACGCAACCCGAGCAACCGCCCGCTGCTCCTGCGCCGCCTCAAGTGTCCTATCATCCGGACTATGACGCGCAGATCAAGGAAGTCATGGAACTTGCCCGTAAAGAGCGATGGGAGGAAGCTCAAGTCAAAGCCACTGAGTTGCGCGCGCACGATCCTAATAACGCGATGCTGGAGCGCGTCCACACGTGGACCATGCAGGAAATGCAACGTCGCCGCGGGCAAGCCTTGGAAGACAAGATTCGGGAGATTGACGCGAGTAAATCAGTTTTCAACCCTTCCGTTCCCGACCTGCTTAAAGAAAAAAAGGACCGCGGTCTGCCCGCCAGCAAAGATATTCGGGATACCATCAGCCGGATCGAGAATACACCGTACATCCCTGAGACCTACGGCAAGGTAGTCCATGAAAAAGGCCCGCTTTTCGACCTGGAAAGCATCAAAGGCAAAATGGCGAAAGTGCTGGAGAAACAGGTTTCCATTCACTTGGATAACGTCCCGCTGGAGGCAATCCTGGTCCACTTGAGCCAGACGGCGGGCATTAACATTGTGGCTGACAAATCAGTCGCGGCGCTGAAGCAGGTGTTAAGTGTGAACCTGGATAATGTCCGGTTGGACGAACTGCTGCGCTATGTGGGCCGGAACTATGATCTTCAATTCCAGGTGGGGGATGAATTGGTATGGGTGGTGGACGCCAAAGACCCCAAGCGACTGATGGAGGAGACGCGGTTTTACCGGCTGCGCAAAGGATTCGTGATGCCCGCCCAATTCGGGTCGGAAGATGTCAACCGTGCGGTGGTGACCGTAAACAACATCTCCACGACCACGGAAAGCACCAAGATGAAGAAATTCGTGAATGACGAAGCGCCGTTCATGCCGTCGATTGAGCGCGTCATCAAGGAGCTGTTTATGGGGTCGAAGTACATGATCGATTACGAGCGCAACATGGTGGTGGCGCGTGGCACTCCCGAACAGTTGCTGGTGATGGAGAAAATCCTGGAGGAATTTGACCGCCCCATCCAGCAGGTGCTGATTGAGGCGCGTTTTGTGACGATTGCCAAGCCGGCATTTCTGCGGCTGGGTGCGTTATGGGAGACCGGACGGGCCGCACAGTCAGCCCGGGTGCCGCAGGATTACGCCGGCTTGGCCTCCAGCACGGATACCCCCAATCTTGGAATCGGCATTCAGGAGACGTTTACCAACGTGCTGGGACGCGCCAGCCTCAGCGCCACGATCAGTGCGTTGGAGCAAAGCGGCGAAAGTCAGACCCTCAGCGCGCCCCGGCTTACGGTTTTGAACAATCGCCCCGCCACCATTTCGGACGGCAAGGTGCAGTACTACTACGAAGAATACGCTGTCAAGTCCACCGTTCAGCAGTATTATCAATCCTCGTCATTTGTGCCTTCTGGCAAGCCCACCAAAATCACTGCGGGCGCCGAGTTAAACGTGCTCGCCAGCATCAGTGGAGATGGGCGTCATATCGTTTTGGCGCTTAATCCCCGTGTCAACACGGATGTCCAACTGGTGCGCTACGCTACCTTGAGTGACACGGACCCGGTCAACGGACGCGTGCTCAATAAATTCGACATCAATTTACCTCAATATCGCACCCAGGAACTGGCCACCCGCATGGTGGTGCAATCAGGCGAAACCGTGGTCATGGGCGGGGTGCTCGAACGTGACCGCAGCACCTTCGTGGAGGCGGTGCCGGTGCTGAGCAATATTCCCATCATTGGGGCGCTGTTCCGCCGCCGCACGGAAGTGGACAAGCCGCGTTATCTCCTGGTCTTCGTGACGGCAACCATTGTCAAAGACTCGGGAGAATTCGTCGTTTACGATTACGACCAGCCAGGGGCGGCCCAGTCCACCGATGGACAGCCCAAAACTCCGACCCAGCCCGGGAAAGCCATCGGACCCCAAAGCATTACCGACTCTCCGACTCCGTCCCCAAGCGCTAATCCCAGTCCGGCCCCGGTTGCCCCGGCCGCCACCAATCCGGCTGTCCCGGCGACCAACGCCCCGGTCGTGACCCCGACACCATCGCCGGCCCCGGCCGCAAACAATCCGGTTGTCCCGGCGACCAACGCCCCGGTCGTGACTCCGACACCACCGCCGGCTCCCGCAAGTTCACCGGCAGCCCCTCCCGCTAATCCAAAGCCCAAGTGACCCGGCCATTTTCAAAGATCAATTGGGGCTCGATGCGGGCGCCAGTGCGGCGTGTGTTGGCGATTGACGCCGGCGCCCGCAACATCAAGTTATTGCTGGCGGAAGCCGATTTTGGCCGGCTCCATATTCTTAAACACGAGTCGGTGGATGTGGTGGCCGAGGGCCTGATCACCGCGGAGGAAACCAAAGCGCATTTTAAGCCGCTGCTGGAGGCGTGGGGATCCCCCCCGATCGTCCTGGTGCTGCCGCAGCACCTATCCACCTCGCATGTCATTGACCTGCCGCAGGCGCCCGAAGCGGAAGTGGAGAAACTGATCGCCGACGAGGCTGTCAAACTCGGCGGCGTGAGTGAAAGCCGCATTATATATGATTTTGTTCGCACGGATTCGCAGGTGTCCGGCCGCCAGCAGTTCTGGGTGACCCTGGCACAGGAAGGGGATATCCGTGAGCGGCTCTTGCGCTTGGGCATCGAAAACGAGCAGATCTGCGATGTTACGACCACCGCGAATGCCTTAATTGCGACTTACCGGGCGACGTGCCCCTTGGCGCCGCGATCGGTGCTGGTTCACATCGGTGCGCAGACGACGGTGGTGGTGATTGTCATTGCGGGGCAGGGGGCGTTTGCCACCAGTTTCCAGATGGGCGGGGATTTTTTCACTCGCGCCCTGGCCCGGCAGCTTCAATGCCCCGAGGAGCAGGCCGAAACCATCCGTAACAGCCGGAATCTTTTCTCGGGCGCGGATGCCTCGGCGGAGTTTGCGGCCAGCGTGGAAGGGTGGGTAACCGAGTTTGATCAGCAGCTCAAGGATTGGTTCAAACTCAATCCGGGCAGCGGGGGCGGTGCCAGCGCGTTTGAAGTCGTCGCCGGCGGAGGCGGTTTCAGTCAGCCGGGCCTGCTGGAGTTTCTAAAGAGCAGGACTGGCTTGGGGCTGAAGCCATGGCCAAGCCTCGCTCAGCTCGAGCAGCCATCCGTGCCCGCGGGTTTCGAAGCGGCTTTCGGGGCGGCTCTGCAGGCCCTGGGCCGAAGCGCGCAACCGGTTTCCTTGCTGCCTGATGATTACCGGACGGCGTGGAGAAAATACCTGGCTCAGCAGCGGCTGGAGTTAATTTCGGTCCTGATGACGTTTTTGATTCTGCTGCTGATGATAGTTGGCGGTTGGCGCCAACGGTCCTTGATTCACGCCAAGCAGGAGTTGCTGGCGAAAGTGACCAGCGGACAGGAGTTGGTTGACTCCAACCTCGCCTTGAGAGCCGAACTGATCACCCATTATAACACCCTGCGGCCGGTTTTTGCGCATCAGCAGCGCACGGTGGATACGCTGCAGACTTTGGCACACTTGCAGCAATCCAGGAGCAACCGAGCGTTTTGGTACGTCCTGTTTGCCGACCAACGAACCTACTTTAGTTATCCGCCGGCGCACCTGTCCACCAACCGGCCTCCGCGCACCAACTCCGTGGCGGCCGCGGATGAAGGTTTGCGATTCAATCAATCAGGGGAGCCCAACCTGCTGACGGCCTCCGCTTCCAGCACCAACGCCGGCCCCCCCCGGCTTGGTTTCATTGCCGAGCTATGCATTCCGGACGATGCGGAGACCGCGCGGAAAACCCTGCGCGAGTTGGTCGGCCAGCTTGACAAACAATCGATCTTCAGCCGCGTTGACCTGCTCTCGGACGATCTCCGGCGCAACGTGGCGGAGGCCAAGATAACCATCCCTGACCGGCACTTTGCCTTGACCCTTGACCTGGCGCGGACTGAGTTTCAACAGAGCTTTCCGCGGCCCGGGCTCGTTCCGGGCTTTCGGGCACCAGTCAGGCGCACCGTTCCGGGGGCGGGCGAGCCGCGAACCCGGCCGGGAGGTGAGCTGCCATGAGAGTGCTTTTTGAAGAGCACAGGCGACGCAAGCTGCTGCCTGTTGCGGCCGTGGCTTTAGCCGCCTGCTTTGTATTCATCTACCTGCCGCTGACTCGCAAGGTTCAGCGCCTTGATGCCCCGTTGCGGCAGGCGTGGAAGCAGTTGGCCACTTCGCTCGGCGAGTCCAACGCTCTGAGCATTAATTTCTCCCTGTTGACAAATAACCTTCAGCAGACCAGGCAGGCTTTTCAAATTCTGGAGAACACCCGCCAAGAGGCGCTCTCGCGCATCGAATTGCCGCCCGCCTTGCGCGCCCGCCTGCAAGGGGTGTTTCAGTTGGTGGATTATGAAAACGAACGCGGCAAAGAACTGGATGAGTTGGCGGTGCTGGCCAAGAAAGCGGCCGTGGAAGTTGATCCCCGGGTTTTTGCGGGTTTCCCGACCCACACGGCGGAAATTCCGCAGCCCTACCTGCTGTGGGCCGAGTTGGCGATGGTCGATGGCCTGCTCAAAACCGCGCTGGATTGCCGCGTTCAGGCCTTGCATACTCTCGAGGTGCAAACGTCAACTGCCACCACCGGCGGGAGCACGGGGGTTCTGAATGAGATTCCCATTCTTTTCGAGTTTACCGGGCCCGTGAGCAACGTGGTCAATGTGCTCCAAAGTCTGCCCCTGCGTTCGGAGGAGATTCGCGCCGCCGGGTTGCCGCCCAGCACGGAGCGGCCGCCTTTATTCATTGATCGCATTTTAATCAAGAAACAGACTCCGGAAAAGACCGACGAAGTGCGGGTGCTGATGCGGGTGGTGGGCTTTGTTTTTCAGGAGTGAGTTGATGCCAGACATGCTTTCACAAACCCTTAAGAACCGCTGGGTCGCCATCGGCATGCATGCCGGCCTGTGGCTGCTATTGTATTTGGTGGTCGCGAATCTGGGCGGCAAAGCGCCCATTTATCAGGATATTCATAGTCCAAGGGCTGGCGACCAGGCGCTCCCGCCCATGCCGGCATTGACCGCGCTGTTCACCGCGACGAACAGCCCCACGAACCGGATCAACGATGCCGCCCAGCTAAACCCCTTCGTCACGCGACATTTTGTGCCCGCGCCGGCCCCGGCCCCCCCCCCCGCCGCCCACCACCCGCAAAATCGAGCTAACCTACCTGGGGTATTATCAAACCGCCGCCGGTCCGCAGCAGGCCATGGTTCAGTTCACCAATGCCTTCCTGGTCACGCCCATCGGGGGACGGTTGATGAGCAATCTTTATGTCGGCAGTGTGAACATGCAGACCCTCACCTTGACCAACCCGCAAGCGCAAACGAATGTCCTGCCAGTGAATCTGAAAAAGATTGTGGAGGTGCCGCTGCAATGACTGCTCCCATGACTTCCGGCGAGCGCGACACGGGTGACGTGCTGGCTGAGCAGGGCAAAATCACGGTCGCCCAGCTTGAGCAGGTGCGCCGCCGCCAAAAACGGCTTAATGTGCCCCAGCATCGGGCGGTGGTGGACCTCAACTTTGCCTCGGAACAGGATACCTGGCGAGCCCTCGCCATGGTGAACCAGGTGGATTTCCTTGATCCCGCCGTGCTGGATCTGCAACGGGAAACCCTGGATTTGGTGCCAATGAAATTCATTTTTCACTACCGGTTGCTGCCGGTGGGCATGGAAGAGGATTCCCTGATTCTGGCCTTCAGCGAACCTCCCAGCCAGATGGAGTTGGGCAACCTGCGCCTGGTGCTTGGCAAACGCTTCAAAGTCGTTCTGGCGACCCCCAGTTCCATTCACGCCGTCATTAAAAAGAATTTCGGCCTCGGCGCGGAGACCATCCAGCGGTTGCGCGAGGAGCGCGGCGGCTCTGACATCAACCAGGAGATCGTCTTTGATGTCCAGGGCAAGGAATCGGATTCCGCCCTGGAAGCCACGGTTTCGGCCTTTGTCGATCAGTTGCTGCAGGAGGCGCTCCGCTTGCACGCGACCGATATCCACCTCGAACCGTACGCCAACTTCATCCGCCTGCGCTACCGCGTGGACGGCATTTTGGAATCCGTGCCGGTGCCCGCCGACATGCGCCACCTGCATTCGGCGGTGATTTCCCGGCTCAAGATCATGGCCGGGCTGAACATTGCCGAAAAGCGCCTGCCTCACGATGGC
>JBBQYD010000188.1:0-9316 GCA_038209025.1 Verrucomicrobiota bacterium
ACGGCCGGGTGGTGGAGACGGGGGAATTCAATGAACTGCTGAGCCGCAAGGCCGCGTTTGCCGCCATGGCGGCGCGCCAGGGCATCTTCGCCGAAGCGACCTGAGGCGCTCCGGCCCAACGGGCCGGGACCCTTCAGCCCTCCTCGCTATGGACCCTGAGCGGGGCGAACGATTGCTTCGCAGCCTGATCCGGAGGGATTACTTTGCGAAAAACTCTTTCACAGCGCATCGGTAATAGGCGCCAAACTGTGACCACCGAGGCTTTCAGTTTCCCGACCTCCAAGCGACCGCGAACGGCCACGAGGCCTGGCGGTCCTTCGCCGCCCTTTACGCCTTCCTCCCGCGCGTCTCCCGGCACACCTCTCAAAAGCCCGCTAGCCCGCAGATTTCACCCTCCGCTTGAAAGGCTGACACCGCGCCGCGTCAGGGCACGCTGCCTGCATCGTGTCGCACTCTGTATCTGTAGGCCGGGTGCCCTACCCGGCGTTTCTCCACAACACCGCAATGGCAGCCTCTCACATGATCACTGCGCCCGGCCGGTCGTGCGTTCTCGCAGCCGTACAGAATCGTTATTCCTCGGAGAGGCGAGCGGTTCTCCATGTCGCCCTACTCTGGGCTTAGAGCATTACCAATGCAGCCTCGCTGGCAATGAGAACAGCTTTCTCTTTCTGTTCAGCTTTTTGCAGTTCCGGGTCACCGTCAAGCCAGGGCCAGTTCCGGATCGCGGCGTGGCGTGGCGGCGGTTCGTCGGCAACCACTTCCAGTTGGGCCATTCTGACGGTACGGGCTTTGAAGATGGCAGCGCCGTGGAGGTGGCGGTCCCCGGCCGCCTCAAGGCCAATTGCCCAGAGGGTTTCCCGGGGGGCCGAACCGTGACGCGAAACAGAGGTTTCGCGCCCGTTCGGGCTGGGCAGAAACGCGGCCGGTTTCGGCATCAGGGAGTTGAAATGGCTGCTCTGGGTGAGGAACCTGGCGAGGTCCTCATCGTCAGCGACGATTTCAGGCAACCCGGAGGGGAGCATGCTCGGCAATCGATTTAATTCCCTCGAGAACCCGCGGCGGAGTAGTATGCCCGTCGAACCGGGCAACACCGTGGCCTTTATCGGAGCCGTCGAGCCAGGTGAATGCGAGCCTGTCGGCTGCACCGATGCTCAGGGAGAAGAGGCGATTACGGGCCTGAAGCCAGTCCAGGGAAATCGAGCCGTCGGGCTCAGGAGCCAACTCAGGCAACGGAATAGAGGCGGGCAACGCCCGAATGAAGTTCTCTGCCTGGAGGACGGCCGCGGGATTGAGGGGGGGAGCCTCGTCGCCATCCCAACCAGGCTGGGCGCACTCGTTAGCCAGTGCCCGGAGACTAGAAATCGCGGCGTCCTTCTGGCCAAAGAGAGCCTGGGAGCGCTCGGTCCAGTCAACCACCGCAGTGACGGCGTCGCACACGGTCTGGGCTTCGAAGGAAACGGCGCTATTCTTGCGCACGACACCCTGTGCGGCTGCGTACCCAAGCCAGCCGATTGCTATTGTTGTCGAAACAGGTTCAGGCATTGGTCGGTCAGTGTATTCCGGAAAACGCTATTCTTCAAGGCTCTTAATGCCTGGATGGTGGCCGAAAGCCAAGCCCAATCTTCCACCTCGGCCGGTCCGTTGGCCGCAGCGGTGATGTCGAGGATCAGAGGTAACTTCTCATTTTCCTGGGACTGAGTTGTCAGGATGATGACGACCTCGTTGCCAGTGGCTCTCTCGACGGCGCTGTGCTGATTGAGAAACCCGGTGAAGATCAGCCTCTCCTCATCTGGTAACCGAGGGCCAACTTTGAGGTAATTCTCCAACTTGACGCTGCCGCCTGCCATCGGGAGGAGAATGCGGTTGATGAAGCGCAATCGGACGCTTCGAATTTGGACGGGCGCCGCGATTGAAACGAAGAGCCGCCAGGTGCGCTCGATCTCCGGCAAATAGTCATCGAGGCCGGCGTAGGGTGCGAGCCGGTTAAACGAGAAGCCTTGGGCTCGAACTTGCACAAGCTGCTTGCCATCTTCCTTCAGGAATTGAAGTGACTGCACTTCATGCCGCACGGACATTTTGGGCGGTTCGTTGGGCTTAGTCTCGATTTTGTGCTCCTGCATGAGCTGCGTGCGGAGCTTTGGATAGGTGTCCAGAAGTCGGTCGCGCGCTGGTCCTTCTACCGCTGCCAGAGCGAACCCTGGGGGGAAGTCACAATCAATATCCAGCACCGCCTCGATAATCGGTGCCTTCAAAAGTTTGAACTCTGCATCGGTCATAGCGCAAGGGAGACTAGCACATTTTGTGGGCCCAAGAGGGACTTCTTGGGAAGGGTCGGATTGGGGCCGAGGATTCATGGTTTCTTTGCCAGCTTGGCGGCTATCTTGGTGAACAAGGCTAACGCGGTTTCCAGTTCGTCGGCAATCTCGGTGGCAATGATGTCGGGGGCGGGCAGAGAGTCGGTGTCGGTCAGGGTCTGGTCTTTGATCCAGAACAGGTCGAGGCTGAGTTTGTCGCGCTTAAGGATTTCGTCGTAGGCGTAGCAGCGCCAGCGGCCTTCGGGATTGGCTTCGCTCCAGGTGGGCTTGCGTTTGTGGATGGCGCCGGGGCGATAGCACTCAATAAACTCGTCGAAATCCTGGCGCGTGATGGGGGACTGCTTTTGGGTGAAATGCTTGTTGGTCCGCAGGTCATAGACCCAGAGCTTATCGGTCCACGGGTCGGGACGGCCTTCCTTTTTGTCAAAGAAGAGGACGTTGGCTTTGACGCCGGGCGAATACCAGATGCCGGTGGGCAGGCGCAGCAGGGTGTGGACGTTGCATTTTTCGAGCAGATTCTTGCGGACTTTCTCGCCCGCGCCGCCCTCGAAGAGCACATTATCGGGCAGCACGACGGCGGCACGGCCGTTGATCTTGAGCAACGAGAACATGTGCTGGACGAAATTGAGCTGCTTGTTGCTGGTAGAAGTCCAGAAATCCTCGCGCACGATGACCTGGTCGTCTTTCTCGGTGTCGCCGGTCTCTTCGTTCACGAACAGAAGGCTCTGGCTTTTGCCGAAAGGCGGATTGGCCAGGATCATCGTGTATTCTTTGCTCCACGGTGCGGCCAGGCTGTCATGGCCGGAATGGACGACGACCTTGTCGCCGCCGATGCCGTGCAAGTGCAGGTTCATGGCGCACATGCGGGCCACTTTAGGGGAAAGCTCCATGCCCTCGACCAATTCCTCCCGCAGCGCCCGCTTTTCGTCGCGGTTCAATTCCTTTTCAAACTTGTCGAGCACGTAGTTGTAAGCGGTGAACAGGAAGCCACCGGTGCCGGCGGCCGGGTCGCAGATGCGGTCCCGGGGCGTGGGCTGCATGACCTCGACCATGGTGCGGATAACGGCCCGGGTGGTGAAGTACTGGCCGGCGCCCTTGGTGGATTCCGAGGCGGAACGCTGGAGCAGCTCTTCGTAGATCGTGCCCTTCACGTCCACGGGCAGACTCAGCCAATCCTCTTTATCAATGAGGTTGACGATGAGCTGTTTCAGGAGCGCCGGATTGTGGATGTCGCAGCGGGCACCTTTGAAAATGACGCCCAACATGCCGGGTTTCAGGGCCAGCTTTTCGATTGATTCGCTGTATTGCGTTTCCAGCGCGGCGCCATCGAGCGGCAACAGGGCTTTCCAGCCCAGGGCCGGCGGGACGATGGGCTTTTGGTTGTAGGGTTCCTCCGTGAGCTGGTCGGCCATTTTAAGGAAGAGCAGCATGGTGAGTTGCTCGACGTATTCGACACAGCTCAGGCCGGCCTGCTGGAGGACGCCGGCGTAGCTCCAGGCGCGCTTACCGATTTGGGATGGGTCCATTCCAGTGCTACTTGGGTTGCAGGCTCAACAGCTCGAAGCGGCGGTGCTGGGCGCCATCGCGGGTCGTGATGGTGATCTCATGCAGGTTTGCCCGGCACTCATGGTTTGTGAGCGGCAGCATGGCCTCAACCTGAGTGTCTTCAATGTCCTCGGCGATCCGGCCGGAGATGGTCTCTCCGTCGGACGTTCGAAAATCGAAGCGCCACGAATCTAGAGTGGCTCCGCGAAACACGCCTTCCAGGACGACGGTGCGGTCGGTGGGTTTTGCCGCGCCCACTCGGTCACGAGCGACCACAACCCGGTCTTGTGGGATAGAGATCTTGAGGTCGCCGCTTTCGACGCACAGGAAGGCGTTATGGTCCGCTACCACGTCGAGGAATTCCTTGAGCCGCGGCAGGACTCGGGGGGAGATTTTGTCCAGTGAAAAGGCAAAGCGCTCGTCGGTGTCGGCGGCGGACGCCAACACCTCCGTGAGACGCACGAGCACGTCGGAAAGCTGTTCTGCCGCCAAAAAGTCTGTGGGTTGGGGCTGGGATAGCTCCAAACCGAAGGATCCGCGGGGCAGGCCGGTGAGCAGGAGCTTGGCTTCCGACTCGTCCCTGCGCGGGCCGCGCGTGCCCACTTTTCCATGTTTCTGGGCGGAATATTGGGTTTTAACCATTTCGAGAAAAGGCCGCAGGGCAGAGGTGGCGAACTCGGCATCGATGCCCTGGCTGCCGAGGACCGGCGGCCCGGCAAAGAAGAGCACGGTCCTGGGTCTGGGCGGTTCCGGAGGCAGCGTCTGCAATTCTCGTTCCAAGCTCTCGCGGCGATTCTTCAAGGCAAGAGCCATGACCGGATCGCCAGCGGAGAGGTCGATCAGGCCATCCATCTCGACCAGCTCGCGCTGGAAGAACTGCCGATGTTCGGTGGCGCTCATGGTATATGTGCGGTTGGGGCCAAAATGGCCGCTGCTGCATTATCTACTGTCGGCGTGTTCAATTCAACTCGAAGCATGCCCTTCCATACCCCATCCCGGCGATGGGAAAAAAGACCGGCCCAATAGCGGGTATGTTCTACCAATGCCTCAGCGGCGACCGTAAGTGTGACGGGGAAGTGATCCAGCCTGTAGTTTCTCTTGGCGGCGTCACGATCAACGAATTCCGGCAGGTTTGCCAAAACCTGCGCCAGAAAATCGTTTGGCAACACGCCGGGCGGGGTGACATAAAAGGTGATGGTGTCGAGATCCCTTGGATCGCGGCTTTCGGACAGCTCAATCTGCTCTAGAAAACTGCCATCCAGCCATTGAAACCCACTGACTACACCGAGATGGGACAGCCTTTCACGAAATCGCAGCCAACCGCGCAGGATGTCCCGCCGTTCGTCCGTAGTTGCGAATCTACGACAGACCTCCTCGCTGGTTACGGGGTACGGGGAGAGCTGAGCGCGGATCCTGGGGTCGCCCAGGTGCGGCGGCAGCACTTGGTTGTGGTCGAAATCAGGTATCGGCATATTAGGATAGGCCTTTCGTTCGCTGTTTATTGCTTGGTTCCTTTGCGCGCGAAGATGTCTTTCTGGTGGTTTGCTTGGCCGACAGACGTTTCTCACGGTCGGCGGCGATGCCTTTTAGGAGTTTGGCGGCGGGTTCGTCATTGGGGTCCTGCGGGAGGAGCTGCCCGGTGAAGGCG
Source organism: Verrucomicrobiota bacterium (assembly GCA_038209025.1). Classification (GTDB taxonomy): domain Bacteria; phylum Verrucomicrobiota; class Verrucomicrobiia; order Limisphaerales; family UBA8199; genus JBBQYD01. The sequence goes on from JBBQYD010000188.1 coordinate 5,509, forward strand.
TGGCGGAGGATGGATTGGCGTAACGCCTGCGCGCTCTTCAGCTTCGCTTCGAGGTCGGCTTCGAGGTGGTCGATGACGGAGAGTTGGTCCTCGACGGCTTCGACGATTGCGTTCTGCTCAACCAATGTGGGAAGAGGGATGATTACGTCACCCAGTTTCTGGTGTGTGAGACTTACGCCGCTGTCGTTTATGCCGCTTTTCCGTTTGTCGATTTCCGCAACGATCTTCGGCGAGTTCAAGGCAAGTTCTAGGTAGCGTGGTTGAACGGATTCGACCTTGCAACGAAAGCGATATACGGTGTCACAAATCATACGTCGTTTGCGTGTGCTGCGGACCAAGCATGCCACCCCGGCTCTTTGTCGTGGCCCCTTGCGCGTCATCAACATGTCGCCGGCTTTGATTTCAATACCCAAGCGTGGCTTAAGGCCTTCTGGCAGGGGTTTAGATTCATCGTCTCGGTACTGCATGGACTGAACCGCGGTGGTTTTAATGATGGCCCACTCATCGTCACGGGGCTCACGGTTAAGGTCGCACTTGGGACTCCAACCCTGTCCTAGGCCCTCGATTATTGTCCTGAGGGCCACCAGAGAAAAGCGAAAGCCGCCGCCCGTTAGGGCGCCTTCGACCGCCGCATTCAGGACCGCGGCCCGGTAGTGCTTCAGCTTCGCCTGCACCCGCGCCAACGCGGCCACGGCTGCGTCGAGGTCGGAGAGGAGTTCTTCGACCATATCCATTATGCGCTGTTGCTCTTTGAGCGGAGCCACGGGGACGGGCAGGGGTCGGAATCGGTTGTGGGTGAGATTGAGACCGCTGTCGCTGCCGCCGGTCTTCATCTTGTCGATGGCGGTGTGCGCTGCTGGCGTAAGGAGAAATGCCTCCAGGTAGCGAGGGTCGAAATGGTCAGGAGAAACGCGGAAGCGATACATTTTGCCGGACATCATCAGGCGTGGGCGCGTGCTTCGAACCAGACACGCAACGCCACAGCGAACGCGGGGGCCAGCGCACGTAATGAGGAGGTCGCCGGCCTTGACTTCAGTTTGGGGACGGGGGCTTAGGTGTTTGGGAAGGTGTTTATTGTGCTGTGGCAGAAAGGCACCTGCCTGGATCGCTGTTGTCTTGAGCACGCCCCAGTCGGCATCGGTTGGCGCAGGGGCCTTTTCACACTGGGGACTCCAGCCCTGGTGCAAGGTTCGCCCGTCCTCGAGCGGCCAGAACAGGTCCTCTATAGGGGCTACCGCCCAGCCCGGCGGCAGTAGTTGTCCGTTCCCTTCACTCATGCGGCCAAGCTTTCATTCATTTCCGCCAGGAGGGGGTTGAGTTTGTCGCCGAAGAGGGCATGGGCGCGGCCTAAGCTGCCGTGCTGGCCGAACCAGCCGTCTTCGAAGTCGCGCGGCTCGATGGCGAGGCTGGTGGCGATATGCTCCGCCATGCGGTCGAGCCATTCGCTCTGCTCAACGGTAAAATCGCGATCGGCGTTGTCTTGGTCGTGGCGCCAGGCGAGGTAACGGGCTCGTACCTGGTCGGCGTAGGGGACCAAGTCAAAGGTGGGAACGAGGGCGTGACGAACCAAGGTGACCAGATCCGCCAATTGTTCGCCACCTCGGGACGTGACCGGCAAGCTGTCGGCCAATCGGCGAGCCTCCACGACACTGAACGCGCGCCAAAGCTGGGCCGGGGTGGCGGCGAGCGGCGGGCGAACCAGAGCCTCTTTTAATTCGCGGAGGGCCTTGAGCGTAAGCCTCAGGGGCCGGGTGCCGGAATAGAGGACCTGCAGGGCGGTGAGCTCATCCTTATGGTCCGCGATCCAAGCGCGGAAATCCTTAATCCTGGCCTGCGCCTTGTCCAGGGCGGAGGCATCGAACCCGGCGTAGAGGACATCGTCAATGCTGTGGCGGTCGATGGTCTGCTCGTTTTGGGCGCGGATTTCGAGGATGCGGCGGCGGAAGGCGGCCTTGTGGAAGGGGGTAACGGCGGATTGGGCGAGTTGCTCGGCGGCGGTCTTGAGCTGGTCAGGCGTTGGCTCGCCGGTGACGCCAGGGAGCGCCTTGGCGGCGGCGATCTGCACGTCGGGATCACACGCGCGCATGAGGTCACCCGCGAGGTCGGTGAAGGATTTGCCGCCGGCGAGATCGCGCAGTTCGGTGAGCTGGGCGGAAGAGAACTCGCGCTGCATACGGGCGAGACGACCGGCCAGCGTGGTGAGCGCATCGGGGTCGGTGCCGCCCTGGGCGACGTATTCGAGCAACTCGGGGAGGGTGGCCGAGGGTTTGCGGTTGAGTGTGTGGGAATCGGTCTTGTCCTGCTCGCAGACGCCGACGGCGTCCACGATGATGAAGCGGTCCTTGGCCCTGGCGCTGGGGGTGACGACCTTGAGCTTGTCCGGCGAAATGACGCGGACGCCGCGGCCTTTCATCTGCTCGAAGAAGCCGGCGGACTTCACGTTGCGCATGAAGAAAACACACTCGATGGGCTTGACGTCGGTGCCGGTGGAAATCATGTCCACCGTGACGGCGATGCGCGGATAGTAGCTGTTGCGGAAGTTAGAGAGGATTTCATCGGGCGAGAGGCTGGAGGTTCTGACCCAGGTTACTTTCTTAATGGTCTCGCCTTTATCATTTTTGAGAACATTGCCCTGTTCGTCTGTAGCATCCTCTTCCTTCCGGGTGAAGCCGGTGCGGTAGGTGATTTTCTCGCAGAAGTCGTTTTTCTCGGCGAACTCGACACGGACCATGCGGACGATGTCATCGGCATGGGAGTCGTCCTTGGCAAAAATGAGGGTTTTGGGCACTTCCTCACGGCCAGGGAAGCAGGTGGGGAGGGTGCCGTCACGGAACTGGCGGATGACAGTGCGAATCTGGCTTTCGGAGACGACATCGGCGTCCAGTTGGTTACCGGTATAGGTGAGGTCGTCTTTCAGCATTTCAATGCGCTCGGCGCGCGTGAGTTTGTGACGCTTGTCCACATAGACGCCGGTTTCATCGGCGACAATGGTGGCGCCCTGCTCGGTGATGCGGGTGCGGATGCGGTAAACGTCGAAGTCAACATTGACGCCGTCGGTGACTGCCTCGTCGTGGCCGTACCCGATGCCCAAGACCCCAAAGCGGATTGCGTTCAGAGATCGCGTCGGTTATACCACCTTCGTTTTGAGCGACCTTCGGATTGATTCAGTTCACGCGCGCCGATGCAGAGGTTCCCGTCTGGCTTGGCCGGTGCTCGTCGCCTGGCTGTCACTTGTGGCGCGCCCAGAGATGCGAGCCGGAGACATCGATCACGGCGAGACCAACGGCTCGGTGGAAATCCGCTCGGTGGTGGTGGATGGCGCACCGGTTCCCCTGCGGCCTGGTGTGAAGTTGCGCCTTGCGCCGCAACCCCGCACGGTGCTTTTTGTGTTCGGCCCCGCCACGAATGCCGCTCCGAGTCCGGCGCGGTTTCGTTTCAAGCTCGATGGCTACGAAGAGGGGTGGCGGGAGTACGAAGGGTCCATGCGCCTGTGCATCCGCTTTCTCGACGATACCGGGGATCAAGTCAGCGAAACGGTCTTTGGGGTTGTCGGCCAGACCGCAGGCTGGACAGGAAACCCCGAAACCGCGGCGTTCACCCGGCGGCGGGAGAAAATCGTGGTGCCAGCCCGCGCCAGGAGTTACTGGGTGGTCATGTCCTCGGCCGGACCGCCCGCTACCGTGGGCATTTACGCGATCACAAGTCTGGTGGTCAAAACCCAGCCATCGGACGACGCCCCGCTCACGGTCTCTTTGCCTTGGGCGTTTGACACCGCCACCAACCTGGTTGCCCGCGGCGCACCGGCGGG
>JBBQYD010000189.1:0-9261 GCA_038209025.1 Verrucomicrobiota bacterium
GTGCCAAAATCTTCCTCCCCGGCCAGCGGACCAGGCGGTTCGATTGGAGCATCGCTAAAGACGATTTCATCCACGCCAATGTTCCCCCACGGGCCTTGGTGCGCATCGACGATTTGGATTCTGGCCAGTTGGTCCGACCAGCGTTGGACGTCCCAGCTGGCCGGTTGCATACGGTTCCCGTTTTGCCCAGTCGCCGACAACACGGTTTGGCCGTTTACCAACAGGTTCAGGCACGTCTTGCCTTCGTGAGACCCACCACCCACCAGGAAATTGATATATCTTCTCTCGATCTTGAATGGGTGGCTGGTTAGCTCGCCCGTCGCAGCATCCTTTGCCTCGACCGTGCTTCCCGGGGCGGAGGCGTGACTGTTGACCACCCGGCGGCCTTTGCCGGCCACCTCCCCCTGGTATTTTGGCATCGTGGCCATTTCGACCGGACCGATGCCAAAGGCGTTCCCGCGGGCCGTCCATTTGCTGTAGGTCGGGCTCTCGAAATCTTCGAAGCGGATATCCGGACGAATTGGGCCCGCCGCGGTGAGGGTTTCTTCCGCACCGCAGTCGAGAAAAGAAAAACCATCTGCCGCTACCAGTCGATTGCGGCGAATGCCGCCGCGAAGTTGGGAGCTGTGCAAGCAGACGGCGTTCTCCAGCCATCCAGCGAGTTCCACCTGAAGCTCAGACCTGCTATGGTTTTGGATTTTGAAGCGCATCACCGTAGCCGGCAGAGATGAATCATCAGTGTTCAACGGAACGAAAGGCGAAAACGCCTCCAGGTGAACGCTGACAGGCGAATTGGGGTCACGGTATTCCACGCTGCCAATCGGATACTCACCATTGAAAGCGACCTCGCTCCAATGGGCGCGATCCAATATCCATTCCCGGGCCTGCCCTTTCTGGTGAACGCGCAGGGAAAATCCCTGGCTGACCGGTGAAGCGGCTTTCAAAGGCTGGGCATAATGCGACGCGCCCGTTTTGGTTTGGCGATTAAAAATATCCCAATGCCACAGCGACCCATCGCCCCCCAGGTACAGTTGCCCCGCGCAGATGCCGCCGATGGGCATGCCGATCTTCTCAAGGCTCGCTCCGGTATAGACTGCGGGCCGGCCGCGTTCGGCAAGTGACGCGAGCCATTCGGGTTGCAGTTTTTTATCGGTTGGCACCAACGATTCAAAGTCCTTTCGCGTGAATGGTCCCGCCATGGCCCGCCACGGCCGAATCGCGAACGTGCCGGCGCCCAGACCGAGCATTCTCAGAAAACCACGCCTGTCCCAGCCGGCGGGGATTCCGTGCCCGGAGCAGTTGCAGTTCGACCCGGCGCACCTTGAATAAGATTCAGGGTTCACTGAATTGATTCTCCGCCAGCCACAACGTCATGTCCATTAGGAAACTCCGGCTTCGCCGGAGAACTTCCGGAGTTTGCCTTTCTTGAACAGCTCAACGTTTACGAAAGGGAAAGATCATGCATACGTATGAAAGTCTGAAGCACACGACATGGGAATTCAAATTTTGGCCATCCGATATCCGGGCACCTGCACGGAAAACCCTCGCTCGGCCCGCATATTCGTATTCCAGACGACGACGCCTATGTTCGCTCCATTAGCGAATCCTTTTGCTAGAATATCCTCGCCCCCGGCTTTGATGCCTTCCTCGTCAATAAAGTTGCCGAGTCGATCAGGGTCCCGTTCGAATAGACAATCACTTTGAAACCGCGTTGGTGGGCTCGCTCGATGGCTCGTTTAAGTTCCACCCGGCCGCCCATGAGATTATCCGGGGAGTAGTTGGGATAAAGGCGGTCATGCCCGCCAGCTCCCCATCCCCAGATGCCCAGCAACTTGAAATTCAGCTTTTCACCAAGATCGCATAGCTTGTCGAGTTCGCCGTAGTTCCACATCAGGGCACCGTTCTGCTGTTTGAAGATGGTGAGGATAAACCCCTCGTTGGTTCTCAGCCAATCCGGCGCTTTGGCCCTGCTGAAGGCCTTATCAAACCATCCCCGGTAGGTTTGGGCAGCTTCATGCCAGGCCCCCTTGTAATACTTGATCACGATTCTGGGCATGGCGAACGAGCGGTCGAACACCGGCGCACTGAGGTTGAGCGTAAAGGAGCGCCCTGTCCCAGAATATTCCAGGCTGAACTTTTTCGCCCCTCGCGTGGGGTCGTGCGAACCGATGTAGATACCTCTGGATTCGTCATTCAACGTGAACCAGGCCATCGATCCGTGTTTATCTGCGGTTCAACGCCTTGCGGGGGTGGCCGGAACCAGACGGACCACCTTAAGAAGCAGGTCGTTGGCCTGCAATGGCAAAACGGGCGAAAAGCCCAAGGCGTTGTGTCTGGGCAGTATGAGCCAGGCCGTTGGTAAGCCAAAGGGGGGCGCGCGCGTCTCACGCCCTGGTTACGCCAGGAACAGGGCAGGGCACCGCATATGGACCCTAAATCCAAGCGCTATAATGTTCAGCAACAGTAGCTTGCGTGGAATTCTGCCGGCCACAGAAAACCAGGAGGAACGGAGCCTCAGCGGGTCGAAGCTGGACCGTGAAACTGGATGTCCCGCTGATTGTTATTGGCACGTCCGCCACATAATCCCATAATTTAGTGGTTTAGAATTATGGCGGAAGCGAATAAGAACATATACGACGAGAGCAAGATCAAGACTCTGTCCTCGCTGGAACACATCCGGCTGCGCACCGGCATGTACATCGGGCGCATTGGCGACGGATCCCATTATGATGACGGTTGTTATGTGTTACTCAAGGAGGTGATCGATAATGCCTTCGATGAGTTTATCATGGGTGCCGGCAAGGAGGTGCAGATCAGCATCGACGGTAAGATCGTCACGGTGAGGGACTTCGGGCGCGGCATCCCCCTCGGCAAGGTGGTGGAGTGTGTTTCACAGATCAACACTGGGGCAAAGTATAACGACGACGTATTCCAATTCAGTGTAGGGCTCAACGGGGTGGGCACCAAGGCGGTGAACGCGCTTTCGCGGGACTTCATGGTCCGCAGCCATCGCGATGGTGAATTTGTGGAAGCCTGCTTCAAGCAGGGCCGCCTCAAGAAGGAGAACAAGGGCAAAACTAAGGAACCCAATGGGACCCTGGTGCAATTTGAACCGGACCCGGAGATTTTCAAAAGCACCAATATCCTGATGGAGCACCTGGAGCGGCGGCTCCGGCATTATAGTTACTTGAACAGCGGGCTGCGCCTGGTGCTGAATGGAAAGGTATTCCAATCTCGCAACGGTCTGCTGGACTTGGTGATGGAGGATTTGCAGGCGGACGGCAGTGAGCCGATTTACCCCCCGTTGCATTACGCGGAAAAGACGCTGGAATTCTGTTTCACCCACAGCAACAGCCGGTATGGCGAGACGTTCTATTCATTCGTCAACGGCCAGTACACTTCGGATGGCGGCACCCATCTAAGCGCGTTCCGCGAGGGGTTGCTCAAGGCCGTCAACGAATACGGCCGGGAAAAATTTGAAGGAGACGATGTGCGAGAAAGCATGGTGGGCGCGGTGTCCATCCGTCTAAAAGACCCGGTGTTTGAATCGCAGACCAAGAACAAGCTGGGCAATACGGAAATCCGGACCGACCTGGTGAACCGGGTGCGCGAGGAGTTGCTGCAGTTTTTCCATCGGAACAAGGAAATTGCGGAAAGGATCCAGGCGAAAGTGCAGGACACCCGGCAGCTTCGCAAGGAACTGCAGGAGGTAAAAAAGCTCGCGCGGGATCGGGCCAAGGCCATCACCATTCGAATTCCGCAGCTTAAGGACTGCAAGAACCATTTTGACAAAGCAAAAGGCAAGGGCCGGGGCACCATGGTTTTCCTCACCGAGGGTCAATCCGCCGCCGGGTCCATTGTCAGTTGCCGTGATGTGAACAACCAGGCGATCTTTGTGCTGAAAGGCAAGCCCCTCAACGTCTGGGACCTCAAGCGCGACATCGTTTACCGAAACGACGAGATGTACAATCTCATGCGGAGCCTGGACATTGAAGACAACCTGGACGGCTTGCGCTACGAAAAGGTCATTCTGGCAACTGATGCGGACGTGGACGGTTTGCACATCCGCAACCTGTTAATCACTTATTTTTTCCGCTTTTTCGACCAATTGGCGCATGACGGGCATCTGTTTGTGCTCGAAACTCCGCTGTTTCGCGTTCGCAACAAAGAGCAAACCATCTATTGCTATTCCGAGGCGGAGCGGGACCAGGCGGTGGCCAGGCTGGGGCGCAACCCGGAGGTCACCCGATTCAAGGGACGGGGAGAAATTTCGCCGGCTGAATTCAAGCAATTCATCGGCAAGGAAATGCGCTTGAGCCAGGTGGAATATGCCACGAAAAACGAGGCGTCCGGCATCCTGAGCTTCTACATGGGCAAGAATACGCCCGAGCGCAAAGACTTCATCATGCAAAATCTGGTGGTGCCAGCCGAGGAATAGACGCTCCTGGAGAAAACTGAACAGCTACCTTTTCGCCATGGCAGAGAAATCAAACAACGAATCTAACCAGCCAGAGTTGCCCATCCTCCCAAAGCCCGAAAACGGAGGCAAAGCGTCCGGCACGAATGGCGGCAAAGCTGAAACTCCGGCGGACGCGGCGTTGCCGGCTGGCAACGGCAAAACCCATGTCCTCGCGGAGAACGTCCCGGCCGCCCCAGTGCGACCGTTTGCGCCCGGAAAAATGGATTTGGCGCTGCATAAGCGCGTGAACCGGAGTTTTCTCGATTATGCGTCTTACGTCATTCGCGATCGTGCCATTCCGAACCTGGCGGACGGGCTGAAGCCCGTGCAGCGCCGGATTCTATGGGCGCTGCATGAGAAAGATGACGGACGATTCATCAAGGTGGCCAATGTGGTGGGGCACGCGATGCAATTCCACCCGCACGGTGACGCTTCGATTGCGGACGCGCTGGTGGTGCTCGCGAACAAGCGGTATCTCATTGAGAGGCAGGGGAACTACGGCAATATCTTCACGGGCGACCCGGCCGCCGCTTCGCGGTATATCGAATGCCGCCTTAGCGAGTTGGCCAGGACGGAGATTTTCAACGATGAAATCACGCGGTTTGTTCCCAGCTATGACGGGCGCAACAAGGAACCTGTCGTATTGCCCAGCAAGCTGCCGTTGCTCCTGATGCTCGGCACGGAGGGCATTGCGGTGGGCATGGCCTCGCGAATTCTGCCGCATAACTTCCCCGAGTTGTTGCAGGCACAGATCGCGATCCTGAAGAACCAATCCTTCAAATGCCTGCCGGATTTTCAGACCGGCGGACTGATGGATGCGCGGGAGTATAGGGACGGTGCCGGGCAGGTGAAGGTGCGCGCAAAAATCAAGGTAAAGGACGAAAACACTGTCACCATCAAGGAAATCCCGCCGACCACCACCACGGATTCGCTGATTGGGTCCATCGAGGACGCGTCGCGCAAGGGGAAGATCAAGGTCAAGAGCACCAATGATTTCACGTCGGAGGAGGTGGAAATCGAGGTGAAAGCCCCCAGCGGCGTGAGTGCCGAGCAATTGGTGGATGCGCTCTACGCGTTCACTGACTGTGAAGTCACCATCTCCAGCCGGATTGTGGTGATCAGGGATAACCGACCAGTGGAGTTGACGGTGTCGGAAGTCCTGCGCGAGAACACCGCGCAACTGGTGGAGATCCTCAAGCAGGAACTCGAGCTCAGGGCAGCCAAGCTCCAGGACGAACTCCATTTTCGAACCCTTGAGCGCATCTTCATTGAGGAACGTATCTACAAGAAGATCGAACAGTGTAAAACCAACGAAGCAGTCACGGCCGCGGTTTACGAGGGCTTCAAGCCATTTGGCAAGCAGATGGTGCGCGACCTGACAGACCCTGACGTTGAGCGCCTGCTGCAAGTGCGCATCCGGCGCATTTCTCTGTTTGACATCAACAAGCACCGGGAGGAAATGGACAGGGTCAAGGGGGAGTTGGAGGAGACCCGCAAAAGTCTGAAGCACCTGACCAAATACGTCATTGGCCATTTGGAGGCGCTGCTGGAGAAGTACGGCCCGATGTATCCGCGGCTGACGAAGTCGAGCCGCTACGATGAGGTGGACGCCCGCGAGGTGGCCTTTAAGTCGTTCAAAGTGGCCTACGAGCGGGAAAGTGGTTACATCGGGCACAAAGTCGCCGGCGAGGAGTATCGGCTTGATTGCACGAAATTCGATAAACTGCTGCTGGTGTTCAAGGATGGCCATTACCAAGTCATCGAATTGCCAGAGAAGCTGTTCGTGGGGCCGGATCTGATCTATTGCGGCCTGCCGGAAAGGGATCGGGTTTTCACCCTGGCCTACACGAACCGCGAGGCGACGTATCTCAAGCGATTTGCTTTCGGCGGAACAATCATGAGCAAGATCTACCACTGCATCCCGCCCAAATCGCGCGTGCTTTTCTTCGAGCCGGATACGCCGGGGGAGCTGTTCATCAAATACAAGCCCGCCCCGTATCAAAAGATCAACCAGCAGACCTGCAACCCGTCGGAGGTCGAGGTGAAGGGGCCGAAGACCATTGGCCGGCAGGTATCGATCAAGGACGTGTCCTCGATCAACAGCAAAGCGCCGCGGGGATGGGACTCTGAAGCCCCCACCACCCGCCTGCAGTTCATCTGAGCCGTAAGCCGGGTCCCCCGCGACCCGGCGTCATGCCCTGCTAAGTTCGCTGTTGATCACCATCCACTGAACCCCGCTTGGGCTCTTGGGTTCTAGTCTGTCCCGAATCCTTCGAATAATTCTCCCTCCATTTGCGTCAGGTGGTTACGCCTCGTGACGGCAGGCCGCAGGGGCGGAGTTTGAACCAAGACTCCCCCTGTGAGCGGGGTCCTCCGACCCGGACTGGTAAGCTCGGCGGTTAATCTGGCTTGTTTCGGCGGCTGGGTTTGATTTAATTGGCGGTAGATTTAGGTTATTTTGCCTTAGAAAACGAAATGGAAATGAAGACATTCAAACGTTCCCTGTTCCGCGCCCTCCGTGGCGCTCTCTGTGTTACCATCTGCGGCGCCCCCTTGCTGGGTACCGCCGCGGACAGCCTTGTGCCCTTGGAATTGCAGCTCCCCGCCCCGGGGTTCAAAGGCACTCCCAAGGAACTTCAGATCAGCTCGTATGTCGAGCCGCTTTCGGAAAAGCCGCGTCCGGCGCTGATGGTGCCGCCGGGGTTGTCCAACCTGGCTGCGGGCAAGAAAATCAGCAGCAGCGACAAGAACAATCCCGCCGATACGCTGGCCAAGATCGTTGATGGGAATAAGGAAGCCTCGGACGACAGCATCGTCTATATCCGCAAAGGCACGCAGTGGGTGCAGGTGGACCTCGGGGCACCGTCCGAACTATTCGCGGTGGTGCTGTGGCACGCTCACAATACCGCCAAGGTTTACCAGGATGTGATCGTGCAACTTTCGGACGATCCCGATTTTCTGAAGGACGTTAAGACGGTGTTCAATAACGACCAGGACAACACTTCCGGCCTGGGAGTGGGAACTGATCGCGAGTTTTTCGAGACTCATGAAGGCAAGCTGGTTGATCTCAAAGGCGCCAAAGCCAGGTATGTGCGATTCTACAGCAAAGGCAGCACCGAAAGCAGCATGAACGAATACACCGAGATTGAGGTGTACGGCCGCCCGGCCAAATGAATAGGTGGTACGCGCTGGTTCTGCTCCTGGCCGCCAGCGCGGCTGTGGCGTTGCGTGGCCCCCATGTGGCCCTGCGCCCGATGCATAATGACGAGGCGGTGAATGCCGTGAAGTTCGGCCACCTCCTCGATCAAGGCCGGTACCGCTACGATCCTCACGAATACCACGGGCCGACGTTGCACTACGCGGCCTTGGTTTGCGCCCGGTTGTCAGGGGTTCCCAATTACGCCAGCCTCAGCGAATCGAACCTGCGGTTTGCACCCCTGGTATTCGGGATTGGCCTGATCCTGCTGCTGCCGCTGGTGGCGGACGGGTTGGGCCGCCGAGCCACGCTTTGGGCGGGTGTTCTTACGGCTGTTTCGCCGGCCTTCGTGTTTTACAGCCAGTACTTTATCCATGAGATGTTGCTGGTGTTTTTCACCGCGCTGACAATGGCTGCCGGGTGGAGGTACTGGCGGTCGCGCAAACCTGGTTGGGCTTTGCTGGCGGGTGCGGGGCTGGGGCTGATGCAGGCCACCAAGGAGACGTTCGTGTTTTGTCTGGCGGCGGCGGCGATGGCCCTGCTGCTGAACCACGCATGGAACCGTTGGATGGATGCCTCGGAAGAGCCGATCCGGGCGCCGCGGTTGAATTGCCTACATGTCGCCATGGGCGGACTGTTCTGGGGCATGGTGGCGGTGATATTCTTCTCTTCGTTCTTTACCAACGCCCAGGGACCGGCGGATTCGATTCGTACCTACCTGCCATGGCTGCGGCGCGCGGGCGGTGCTTCTCCGCACATTCAGCCTTGGTATTTCTATTTTGAGCGCCTGCTGTTTTTCAAGGTGGGCAGCGGCCCGCTGTGGAGCGAGGCCGCCATTGGCTTGCTGGCTTTGGTGGGGGCCGGGGCCTCGTTTGCCCGGAAAGGCCTGGGAAGCTTTGGCAGTGCAAGTTTCATACGGTTTCTGAGTCTCTACACGGCTGGCCTGGCCGCGATTTACACTATTATCCCTTACAAGACTCCCTGGTGTTTTCTCGGGTTCTGGCATGGCGCGATTTTGCTGGCGGGGGTTGGCGCGGTGGTGATTACGGGCATGGCGCGCACGCGCTACGCTCGGGTGGGAGTATTGGGGGTGGTGCTGATTGCGAGCGGGCAATTGGCGTGGCAGGCGTGGGCGGCGAGCACCCGGTATGCGGCCGACCGGCGAAACCCCTTTGTTTATGCGCAAACCTCTCCGGATTTGCTGCGGCTCCTGGATAAAGTGCAAGCGATCAGCCAGGCTTCACCAGAGGGAGAGAAGACCCGGATCAATGTCATCGCCGCGGAGGGCGACTACTGGCCGTTGCCGTGGTACCTGCGGCATTTCTCCCAGGTAGGTTGGTGGGACACCCTGCCGCCGGACCCTTACGCTCCGATCATGATCGTCTCCGCCCAGCTGGCTGCGGCGCTGGACAAGTCGCGCACTCATTTGATGATCGGCTATTTTGAATTGCGCCCGGGCGTATTCAATGAGCTGTATGTCGAGTTGGAGCTTTGGAAGACTTTTCTGGCGCGGAACCAAAAAGAGAGGCCGCTGGAGGCCGAAAACAACGAAGCCGGAAAGTAAGGACTGGTTCGATTACTGTCATGCTCGCCGCCCAGCGGACTG